>CAZMEG010000373.1:0-4193 GCA_964565205.1 uncultured Cytophagia bacterium | reverse complement strand
TTTGTCCTCCACAATGGCGCGCATTTTCCTTTCCCGATCGCGCAGATCAATGAGTCGACCCCGTTCGCCTACGGTTCGACGGATGTCCCGCACCCCAAAAGCTCCCAGAACCTCACGAATTTGTTTATGCCAGGATTGGAATAAATTGTTCAGGCGCTTTACTCCAAAATCATAATCCACTTCCGGGAGGCTTTTCCCCTGCTTTTCAAGCATGGGGAATTCATGATTTAAAGCCACCACCGCAGCTCGATCGATCACCAAGGCACTGGCACCCAGCATCATGGCAATGCCCAGGTCGGCAGGCGATTTGATGCCATTGGCAATGAGGGTCACCTGGGTGTGCAGGCCCAGTTCCAGTAAATGGTCATAGCATACTGGCAAAAGGTCAGCCGATTCATAGTATCCTTTGTCTCGATTAAATTGTGTTTTCAAATGAATAATCTCGGCACCATGTCTGGTTAAGTTTTCTACACATGAAGCAACCACCTGTGGTTCCACACCCAACGGACAGTGTATTAAATGTGAAATAACAATTTTGCGACCCCAGATCTGGCGAATAAAGTTTACCTCCTGATCAAATTGTTTCCAGGCCAAATCTAAATCGGTGTGAGCAATTTCAACCACGGTAATCTTTTCAATAGCCTCTTTGAAACTTTCCGATTCCCGGGTCTCCAGCCATGTGCGAACGGTTTTAATCTCTTCTGGCAAAAGGCGCAGGATGACATTTTCAGAGTAAGGATGCAATCTCTCAAGGTTTTCCATAAACTGCAGAAGATTCATAAACACCAGAGAGTTTTGTGCATGAGCTACACTGGCAAAAATAGCCGCTATGTCAGAACTTTTTCGCTCTTTTAGGACCGGCAATTCCAGTAAAATGGGTGTGGGTAAATCGATGGTATGGAAATGGGATTTTACCCTGGGCCAGGAATCTGCGTGTCTCTGTTCAAAAACATGAAAGAGGGGCTTGCGTCCCAGGTTCACGCCGATATCAATGGCTTCACGAATGCCGTCACGGGTGGGGCGTACAATCACGGAAAAATCAAACATGTAGCGATCGAAACCCTTACCACCAAAGAGTCCGGTGGAGCCGGTACCACTGGTGGGCACGCCACCCGTACGCGCCTCCTCATTGATGCGGCGAATGTCTTCGCGGGTGAAATCTTTGCCTTCTAAATTTACATAATAATCATTAATGGAAACACGAATGGCGTCCACCGGACATTCAATGACACAGTACAGGCAGCCGTTACAATGCTGATGCCCCTGATCTTCCGGAACAAGAGCTGGAAAATAAACATACTTACCGTTACTTTTCCCCTGAGATTTAAGATTTGCAGGTATGGGACCCCCTTCATCCTGAAACCAGTTTCTGGGTATTTTGCCACCCATCTCCCGCAAAAGGTCATCAAGACTGACCATTTTACGAGGATGGCGGGGATCCCAGAAACCACGCTGACTGGTGGTATGTTCATCACCACATTTGCCACAGTTGATGCAACGATCCTGATCCACTTCTACTCTGTAAATAGAAAAATCGGTTTTGGGTTTTAGAACCACCAGATCGCCGGCTTTAGGCACCCGATAACTGCCCAGCACTTCTTTCATTGCGTATGCCACACCCGGGTGGGTTTTTAAAATATCCATATACCGCTGTATGGCACCGTCCACATCGTAGCCCTCTTTGCGTAAGCGTTCCTCAAATTCATCGTAGGTTGGTAATTTTTTCTGGCAAGGCGAGCCGTTTTCCTGACTAACTTCCAGCAGCAAATCGCTGATGGGACAGACCTGCTCACGTTCAGCCACGCCACATCGTAAGCACAACACGAAACGATCCACATCCTCCTGGGTTAATTTTTTGCCTTCATAGAGATGGCGCTGCATGAACTCCATTTTAAAGCGCGGGGTAATGTATATAGCATCTTTCATTAATCTGGGATCGCCGGATTTTTCCCAGATTTGTGCCAGAGGACAGATGAAGCAGGCTGAACATTTGATGCAGCGATGCAGAGCATCCCCTTTTTCTTGGCGATAGGGTTTTGTTTTAGTGGTTAGAAAAACCTTCTTAAATTTAGGCCAGTAGTTAAGATGGCCATGCAATTGCAATGCCCGATCTAAGAGTTTGATAGAAAATCGGTTTAATAAAAGCCAGGCAGCCAGATTAAAAAAGCGACCACGAATTTCATAAATTTTGCCCGGATTTAAGATGCCTTTTGGATCAAAGCGCTGTTTGACGTCCTTTAAATCATGAAGTAATTCTTTGCCGAGGGATCGAGATGCCAGACCGGCAAACCAGATACCATAGCCATAGGGTCGCCCGCCACGTTTTATCGCGCGATGTGCCAGTACCGGCACGAAACTGAAATGTCGATAATATTGAAACCGTAAGCGTCGATCGGTGATAAATTGTGGTAAAACCAGCGCTTCATCCGAGTTTAACAGGTAAACCACAGGGAGCAACTTAATCCCCAGTTTCCTGGCAAAATGGGAGACATCTTTTATATAATTATGCACTTCAGGGAGCGGTAAGATGACTTCAGCCGTAAGCAGGTCCCCTTTCTTGCGCAGCTTCATGGGCGAAAATCGGTCTTCCCAGAGTTGTCGTGCAAAATCAGGCTGTGCTTGCGTACCACCGTTCTTCTGACTTAAATAGTTGATGAATTGCTCTTGAGCCTCGTGTTCATAAAAAACCAGTAGAACCGTATCTTTGGCAGATGAATTTGCCGAGACATTTTCACTTGCTTTTATTTTTTGAATTTCTTGCAGATATGGCGCACTAAAATATTCCACATGCACGGGACGCTTGGACAGCTTGCCCTCACTAAAATCCTTATTTAATTGAATTAAAAAATGAAACGCTTCCTTTTGATTGTTAAAAGTTAAAGCAATGGGATAATGGTCATCGGGTTTGGGAATGGCTTTTAAAGTGACTTCAGTAATGATGCCATGTCGGCCATTGGTACCGAAAAAATATTTAAAATCCGGGTGTTCGCGGGTTAAATGATGAAGGCTACCGTGGCCATCGATAACACGAATTGCCTGTACGCTGTTTATTATGTGACCGTAAGCAAAAGCATTTAAACCAAGACCCCCTTTCAACGGTTCACCGACCGAAAGAAAGCCAGCAATGTTGGCATATTTGTTACTGGGACGGGCGGCTAAAGTAAGCTGATGTTCTGCCAGAGCTTCTTCAGCTTCCTGAAAATCCACCGAAGCACTTATGGTAATTGTCTGCTCTTCCGGGTGCACCTCGATTTTTTTATTGAAAGAAGCCATCTCCAGCACCACACCGCCTCGGGTAAGCAATGCCCCTCCCAGCGCCCAGGTGCCGCGTCCTCTTGGGACAATCCGGATGCGTTCTCTCCCGGCATACTGGATAAATTTTTGCAACTGTTCCTCTATTCTGGGACTGAAAACAAGCTGCGGTACCATCTGGAAAATAGCCTTAAGCTCACCCGGTATAGCCGCATAATCACGCGTGTACACAGTGTGCCGAGAAAAGCGATCGGTGCGAAGCAAAGCCCGGGCTTCTTCTTCGTTCAAATCCAATTCTGTTTGAATTTTTAGGGCAAATTTTTCTACTCTTGCCTGACGGTATTTAATCAGAAAATTTAGAGGCTTAGCAGAAACCGGCTTTTGCCACAGTGGGGAATTTTCCCGCTGCTTCCACCAGAGACGAATGCTTTCCTCAAGTTTAGTCTGAGACTCTTCACTTCCTTGCGCTGCTAATGCCAGCAGGTCCTGGGGCTCAAGCCCTCCCTCATCATAGGGAAGCCATGCTTCACCTTGAGCTTCTTTTCTGGCCCGTTCCAGAATTTTTTGATGTTTTTCAGGCGATAAATTGAACGATAGCGGTTTTTTCCGGGTAACGCTTAGTCGGCCCAGTGTGGCAAAAGTTTTTTCACGGTTATGATTAAAGAAATTATCCAGAGGCAGGTTTTTAGCAAAAGCACGACGCTCATCGTGTGAGAGTGAGATAAGTTCGGTTTCAATTAAATTTTCCGTTTCAGTCATACCATCCCGGTTTTATGTTTAAGTTTTTAAAATAAAACTACCACTCCATCGGCCAGATAATTGTAATACTTGACGGCCTTGATTTTGTATTGCTTTAAATTAATAGCAAACTCTTTTAATTGGCGAATATAATCAAAATGAATCTTCAATTTATTTCATCTATATATAAAAATACGGTAATT
>CAZMEG010000372.1:0-4202 GCA_964565205.1 uncultured Cytophagia bacterium | reverse complement strand
ACAAATAAATGTTTTCACGGCCGGTTAATTCACCATGAAATCCAGCCCCGATTTCAATAAGAGCGGCCACTCTACCCTGCACCTTCACTTCTCCGGAGGTAGGGCGTGTAATGCCCGCTAACAACTTTAAAATGGTGCTTTTTCCAGCTCCATTCTCTCCAATAATGCCAAGATTTTCCCCTGCTTTGAGTTTGAACGAGACATCCTTTAAAGCATAAAATTCCTCAACACTATCTTTACAGCGAATCCTGCTACTTTTGTAGAGTTTTTGCGTGAGGAGTTCACGGAGGGTAGTGGTACGTTGGGTAGGTATGGAATATTTTTTATCCACGTGATTAAATTCTACAACAAACATTAAATCAAATCCGCAAATTTAAATTCATGGGCTTTTAAAAACCGATATGAAACCACAAAAATTGTAACAGACATAATTAATGAAATAGCGAAGCAAAAGAGATTTGGCAATCGACCATATAACAGCAAACTACGATAAGACTCAATAATCCCGGTTAACGGGTTTAAACTAAGCAGATATTTAAATTTTGAAGAGACCATATCCAGGGAATAAATTACCGGTGAAAGGAACATGAGAATTTGCAAAGCTATTGGCACCAGAAAACGTAAATCACGAAAAAAGACATTTAAAGATGCCCCTAAAAAGGCCAGGCCCAGGGTCAAAAAAAATTGTATGCCCACTACAAGTAGGATACCTAATGCTGTAAGTTTGATGGTTAATCCATAAAGATAAATCATTCCTACAAACAATAAAGAAGCGATTATAAAATCAACCAGGCTGGCTCCAACAACAGCCAGAGGAATGATTTCCCGCGGAAAATAAATTTTCGTCACCAAATTTATGTTATTTACAATACTTGGGATGGCAAAAGATAAGGATGAAGCAAAAAAAGTCCAGGGTAGTAAAGCAGCGTATGAAAACAGTGGATAAGGTACCGAATCCGGAGCCAATCTGACAAACTTTGTAAAAACAACGGTGAAAACCAGCATCAATACCAGAGGTTGTAAAATAGCCCAGCCCACGCCCAACCAGGTTTGTTTATAACGCACTTTAATTTCCCTGACCATGAGGGTTAGAATCAATTCACGGTAAGACCATAATACTTTTAGATTGAATGCCATGTATTTAATGGAAATTTTTTATTTATTCACAAATCCAAAAACAAGAGAGTGTAACAACAAAACATGCAAATAATTACAGCAATTTGGATCATACACTCTTTTTTCTTCGTGTCCTTCGTGCACTTCGTGGTTTATGAATTTTTAAAGATAATTTATTTGGGGTATTCCTGGTGAATTTATAAACCTGGTTTTACTATTATTAGTTAAAATATTTTTCACAGCTTCTACCACCCGTCCCACCTCTTCTTCGGACAATTTAGCTGACAATGGTAAAGAAACAGTTCGTTCCGAAACATATTCGGCGTTGGGAAAATCACCAACCTGATATCCAAAATATCTGGAATAGTAAGGATGAAGATGCAGTGACAAAAAATGAATACCTGAACCTATGCCTTGCTCGGTTAACTTCTGGCGAAATTCATCTCTGGAAATAGATAATCGTTCTAAATCCAGCAACAAAGTGTAAAGGTGATAAGCATGTTTGCAATTTTTATCCACAGGGATCGGAGTTTGTACTGGCAAATTTCTGAATTCATCGTTGTATATTTGCCAGTAGTTTGCCCTGATCTGCCAGTAGTTTTCAACCCGGGGCAATTGATGCAGGAGCAGTGCGGCCTGCAAATCCATCATATTATATTTGAAGCCAGGGAGAATTACCTGATAATAATTATTTGCATCGGAAAACCGCTGCCAGGCACATTTGTCGAGACCGTGTTGAGATAAAATGCGAACTTTTTCAGCCCACTCCTTATTGCGCGTGGTGACTATTCCCCCTTCACCAGCTACGATGTTTTTGGTAACATAAAAACTAAAGGCCGTGAAATCGCCTATGGTGCCAATTTTTTTGCCTCGATAAACGGCTTCGAGAGCATGCGCCGCATCTTCAATAATCAGCAAATTGTGTTTAGCAGAAATTTCCAGGATGGCATCCATTTCACAGGGGCGACCGGCAAGGTGTACCGGTAAAATGGCTTTCGTTCTGGGAGTTATTTTGCTTTCTATTAAATCAGGAGCCATGTTCATGGTTTCGACATCAATATCAACAAAAATCGGTCTAGCGCCAACATGAACTATGGCATTTGCCGTAGCTGCAAAAGTCATAGGTGTGGTGATCACCTCATCCCCCGGACCAATTCCTGCAGCAAGAAGAGATAAATGTAATCCAGCACTACATGAATTCAAAGCAACGGCAAAAGGACTGCCAATATAATCCTGAAACATTTGCTCGAAGCGAGCTACTCTGGGACCGGTAGAAAGCCACCCTGATTTAATACATTCAACCACCTCATGGATTTCGGGCTCTTCAATGCGAGGACTTCCAAAAATGATAAAATCCCGTGCTTCAGGCATGCGTTAATTCCCCTTGTAGTTGATTCGTACCCATCGTTTGATCCTTATCTTTTTTCTCAAGGAGCGGTAACATGATAACCATGCCAACAATAAACCAGAATGGTTCCATGATTCGTACAATAATAAACGTGTTCGCACCGATGGAGTGCGTGAGTAAACCTATGGTTCCAAGAAATAGTCCAAACGCCAGGCCTTTTTCCGAGGGCGGAGTAACCTGGCGGTAAATCAACCAGGTTTCTTTTAAAATTGCATAAATCATACTCAAAAAGACAATCAGGCCCACCAAACCCAGCTCAACTAACGTCCGAACATATTGGCTATCGATGAAATGCCAGCCCGTAATTCCATATCCCAGAACAGGTTTCTTTAAGAAAGCTTTAAAAGCCAGTTTCCAATCATGCAGTCTGGCTGAGGAAGAGGTATCCAGGGTCACATTTCCAATTTGGGCCTGCCATTCAACTATTTTCTTTTTTTGAAAAGTATAGTTAATCCGTTCCTTGACACTGGCTGGTAAAAATATAGGACCTAATAGCACAACTAAAATAAGCATTCCAACCAAAAAGATTCTGTAATGGGTAGTAATTATCAAAGTTAAATACATGGGTATTAGAGCTATCCATGAACTCCGTGAAAGTGTATACAGTAAAGGTAATATTATTAAACCAGCCAGCCCTCCTAAAAATATTCGATATCTGGTTACTTTTAAATGAAGTATTAGCCCAACAACCAGAGCCAGCATAAATACTAAATAGCCTCCCAGGGTATTGGGTTCTCCACTGGATCCCTCAAAAGGCGCAGTAACTCGTTCACCCGAGGGTATCTGGGCGATGGCAATCAGACACACAATAATGCAAGTTATGAAAAGGGCAATTAAAAAATTTTTTATCTGCTTCTTTTGGTGTAATAAATGGGTAACCATGAAAAATACCACGAAATACTCGATATATTTTATTACAAATAAAACGCCTGTTACCAATTTAACTCTTCCGGCAAGAATTCCCAGAGCCGTTGAAATAAAACAAACAAATATATAATAAAATATCGGTCGATTAATTTTTGTTTTTAAGATTAAACCCAGTTCTTTGTAAATAGCCATTCTCACCAGCCAGCTAATTCCAATTATTAATAAAAGAAAATCATCCATCCGTAACGTGGCTCCCCCACCTCCTGTCCCTCGCGATCCCACCTCGGGTGATAAAAGCATGGAAAATATGAGCAAATATAAAGCGGCTTCTGTATTCATGAAAGATACAACAAAAATGATGAAGGCAAACACAAAACCGAGAATTATTCGAGGGGGAACGACACTAATAAAAAAAGCCATAAAGATTAAAAAAATGATATAAGCTGCAATCAGTACCCTGGGTCTATCTAAGCTAAGGGAATTATTCATTCTTCAGTTGTTCTCGTTCGATATCCTTTGGTTCATAATAATCGACCGAATAACTGTAAAAGTTAAACAACAGTTTGGTGAAATAAATACTGAGAAAAGCAAATACAACAGATAAAATTATAACTAAAAAGAGCCGTCTATTTTTTCGAAATAACCTGTGGAGTCTACTCATCTTATTTAACCTGAAAATTCTTTTTGAATTATGAATTTATATTGCCAGTGGATCTTTTTTTCGATAAAGTTTATAAATAATGCAGGTTAAAAAAATTAACCGAGAGACAATTTGAAATTATGGAGGCTATTTATGAGATGACTCATATTG
>CAZMEG010000371.1:0-4205 GCA_964565205.1 uncultured Cytophagia bacterium | reverse complement strand
ACGCTACCCGGGAAGAATATGGTCAGGCCCAGCGGTGCCGCCCCTTCAATATCCTGCCCTTCGATAACAAAGCCTGCGTTACCATAAGCGTTTTGAGTTGCATCATCCTGATAAAAAATCTTCTGGGTATCACCGATTTGCGCAATTTTAAACAGATAGGCAAAAGCTCCCTGACTGCCATTAAAAAGCACCCAGTTAATGTCGGGCGGGAAAAAGACCACCGTAGAATCAATTTCATCGGATGTACCATCTACCGGAATATTTGCATTATTTTGACTGAAAAATTGCAGGCCGATGGCGTCAGCCGTTAAATTGAAGGATTGTTTTACCTTTTGAATCACCGCACCCAGAGGCAATTCCGGTGGGATATCAAAATTCCCCTGGATATCAATGGAATAACCGTAGTAAAAAACTGGAATCCTCAGATCTGTAAAAACTGGAAAGGGCACTCCGGGGATCAAAAAAACAACCAGATCAAAGACCAGTTCACGAATCACACGGACATTTCCATCTTTAATATTAACTGCTTTATTTTGAAAATTATCGGTTTCGTTGAACTCTACAGGAGCACCATTAAGTAAGGCTCTTACCAGCAACTCCTGCTTATCTAAAAGATCCACTCCGGTACCCCCAGCTTCTGGAGGAATGACCATATAATTGGGTAAGCCATTTTCACCATTGGCATTTCTGTAGGTTTGTCCGGCTATGGTATCGGTGGCAGCAGCCGGGCCAATATGCGACACATAATCCACTTCACTGCCACCACTGAGGGTGGGGGAGCGATAGAGATACACCCACGCCTTCTTAGTCTGATCCAGAGGGTCAATGATCTCTATTTCATAACGAGGGAAATTCTGCGATTCAGGATTGTCAATCCAGGTCTTGGGGGCACGATCCCCGGCATCTCTGGCCATGAACACGAGTTCATCGTCGCTGTCCAGACCCGGATTCACATCCGGTGTGATGAAACTGCCCGAGGTATCTTTTTCATCAATTTGAAATGGAATGGGATTCCAGGTGCCGGTATAGGAATCGTATGCAAACAGAAATAATTCTTCCACAGGAGCTCCATCAAATAAAGGGAAATCAGCGCCGGTTCTTACCACAGGTTCCAGATTCCGATCGAGAGTTTTGGTTTGTGTAAAGGCCCCCCCTGAAATTAGCAAAAGTAAAAAAACAGGTAACAATCGGTAAATAATTTTAGAATCCATTCTCTTCTCCTCATCTTGATGGGTTATAAATTAATTAGGGAAAATATCAGGAAGAAAAACTTTTTACAGCTTCGTCTACACTGTTATACGTTTCAAAGATGGTGATTAATTTGGTAATCATGAACAGGCTTTGAACTTTGTCGGTAACATTAGCCAGTTTTAAATCACCGCCAGCATTTCGCAGGGTTGTCATGGCTCCCATGAGAGCCCCCAGTCCGGAACTGTTCATCCATTTTACTTTTCCCAGGTCGATAACCACTTTTTTGACCCCATTTTCTACCATTTCCTTCACCTTCTCATGGATCGCCTGTGTTTCCGGGCCCCCCATGAGCTTGCCTTTGAGATTAATGATGGCTACATCGCCCTGCATTTGTTCTTTAATTTGCATCGAATAAACCTCCCGCTTGGAATTGTAATTTGGGTGGATTAAATTTGCACAAATGTAACATATTTTTTTTATTATGTCAATAAATTTATGCGGGTATACTAAATATTAACCCATCGTTAAGCTGCGAAATTTAATTTTTGATTTATTATTAAATCTCTACGCGATTAGATGGTAGGGGCTGGAGGTTCCATGCTCTACAATAATGGAACCTCTCGGAGGTTTGATTCATGAGCAGTAAACCCGTTTATCCCGTTTGTTGAATTAATCCTATCGCGACGGAATCAAAAACAGAAGATTGCTTGAATAAATGCTGGTGAGGATTATTTACGTTTAAATTTAGGCTCTTTAATGGTCAAACGGGCTGAAATGCGGTGCGTGGCTCCCAGTTCTTCATGACTTAAAAATGCATAATCGATCTGTAATTTAGGTAGATGAATGCCCACTCCGGCAGTAAAGCGTCCCACTTCTGCTGTGCCTAACCGAAAAGCAAAGGAATTTTGATACTGGTATTCCCAGCCAAAATTTACATCCATGCTGGCACGCCCAATATTGGCTGCGGAAGTTTGTTGCCGGTTTTCAAAGCGAAAGATGAAATCCAGGGCGGGCTGCATGGTCCCTCCGAAAAAAGACACTTCAATGGGATAAGCAAAACCACTGCGAATGGAAGGGGTGATGAGTTCTCGTCGCCCAGTATCCCAGGCTAACATGGTTGAGGTAATATCCTGAATATTGATGCCAACATTCAGTTTAGAAAATGGATTAAACATGAACCCCAGATCGAAGCCAATGCCCCAGGCAGAATTGTCGCCAATGATTCGATTCAAAATTTTCACATTGCCGCCGTAAGAAAAAGCCCCGGACACCCGTTTAGAATAGGTGAGAAAAAAGGCATAATCGGCGCTGTTGATAAATCCCTTGACAAAGGGCGTATTGCGAACCAGTCGGCCATTTTCATCTACATAGGTCTCGCCAAGGCCCACATCAGGATTAGGCAGGGCCGTTTCTTTTATGTCATCTACGCCTACGCGTATAACGCTAAAGCCCAGGCTGCTTCGTTTTCCAACTGGAAAACCAAAACTTCCGTAATCATAATTAATGATGCCGGAGAATTGACTGGTGTGCATCAACATGATTTGTGGATACTCCAGAAACGCCAGGCCAGCAGGATTCCAGTAACCGGCCGTGACATCCCTGGCCAGAGCTACATAGGCGCTGCCCATGCCCAGTGAACGTCCCCCTACACCAAGGCTCAAAAACTCTCCTGCATATTTTGCAGTTGTAATGCCCCCAGCAATGCTCTCATGTATGAAACCTACCATGAAAATTACATTGAGTAAAAATACCAGATATTTTTTCATCATGAACCTCACAATTTTTAAGGGATGCTGGAGCAATGGTTGAATAAATTTTGCAGTACTCCAATGCTCCACAGCTCCAATACTCCGTTATTTTTTATCTCCGTTAATCATGCTCTTTAATTCATGCAATTTATTAAGGGCCTGCAAAGGCGTCATTTCATTAATATTAATCTCACTAAGGGCCTGGCGCAGGTAACTTTCCTGTTTTTCAAAAATATCCAGTTGTTGAGGCATTTTGGGCAACTTACCATTCCGACTCAAGGCCAGTTTAGGGGTCTGATTGGCCGTTAATTCATTGGCTTCAAGATTGGTCAGGATTTCCTTGGCGCGGGCAATCACCGAGGCCGGTAATCCGGCCAGTTGTGCCACCTGGATACCATAACTATGATCGCACCCGCCTTCCACAATTTTGCGAAGAAAAACAATTTTATCGCCCCACTCTTTAACCGCCACATTGTAATTTTTAATGCGAGGGAAAATCAAAGCCATTTCCGTCAGCTCATGATAATGGGTGGCAAAAATGGTTTTAGCACTTACCTCCGGATGATTGTGCAGATATTCAGCCACGGCCCAGGCAATGGACAAACCATCAAAAGTACTGGTGCCGCGCCCCACTTCATCCAGCAAAATGAGACTCTTACGGGTAGCATTGTTCAAAATGTAAGCCGTTTCGTTCATTTCCACTAAAAAGGTACTCTCGCCACCGGCTAAATTGTCTGAGGCTCCTACACGGGTAAAAATTTTATCCACAACTCCGATGGTGGCTTTTTTGGCCGGCACAAAGCTACCCATTTGTGCCATCAAAACAATGAGCCCGACCTGGCGTAGATAAGTAGACTTCCCGGCCATATTGGGTCCGGTAAGTATGATGATTTGCTGTTTCGCATTGTCCAGATAGGTATCATTGGGAATAAAAGATTCGCCATAAGGTAACAGTTTTTCCACCACCGGATGTCGTCCTTCTTCAATAACAATAGAATCCCCCTGGCTTATTTCCGGTCGCACATAATGATTTTCCAGAGCTAACTGGGCAAAAGCCGCCAGGCAATCCAGAGTACTGATTAACTGAGCGTTCTGTTGAATGATCGGCACGAATTGAATGGTTCTTTTTCGCAACTGATCAAAAAGTTCATATTCCAGTGTGACAATTTTTTCTTCGGCTTCCAGAACTTTTTCTTCATAGGCTTTTAATTCGGGAGTGATGAAGCGCTCGGCATTGACCAGGGTTTGCTTGCGAATGTAGTATTC
>CAZMEG010000370.1:2283-4206 GCA_964565205.1 uncultured Cytophagia bacterium | reverse complement strand
ATAAATTTCTTGCATCTTTTTCATATAAGGTTTACATTAAATTAAATTTCATACCGTTCGGAAAGTATGGTCTCGAAAAAATCAACCAATGGGTTTTATACTCATTGGTTGTAAATAAATTGTTAATGAATTTAGAAAAGAAATAGGAGGGACCATACTTCAAATCCCAATTTATTTTTCCAAAAATAAACACATGATTTCTTGTGAAATTAAGGCGACAAGCCGTCAATTCATTTGGCATTTGTAGGTCATCTAAAAAGAGTCCATAGCCATGGTTAAAAAAATAATATCTCACTATAGAATTATTGAAAAACTTGGTGAAGGGGGGATGGGTGTAGTTTATAAAGCCGAAGATACAAAATTGAAGCGTTTGGTGGCACTGAAATTTCTATCGCGCACTGCTCTCAGTAGCGAGACCGAGAGAACCCGATTTTTGCACGAGGCGCAGGCAGCCGCGGCTCTGAATCATCCAAATATCTGCACAGTGTATGAAATTGATGAATTTGAGGGACAGTCCTTCATCGTGATGGAGTATGTGGAAGGGTCATCGCTGCGAGAAATCCTTGACACCTCCCTAATCCAACCTCAAGAGGGGAGCAAGGGGGGTGTATTGCCCTCAAGGACGGAATTAAAGGGGGGTGTTTCGGCGACTGAGGGACGTCCATTACCCCTGGATCATGCAATTAATTATGCCATCCAGATCGCTCAGGGGTTACAGGCGGCGCACGAGAAGGGGATCGTACATCGGGACATCAAACCTGCAAATATTTTACTTACCAGACAAGGGCAGGTTCGTATTACTGATTTCGGTCTGGCTAAACTGGCCGGACAAACGGTGGTCACCAAAGAGGGCACGGTGCTCGGAACTATCCATTATATGTCACCCGAACAAACTCTTGGTGAAAAAGTTGATCTTCGCACAGATATCTGGTCGTTTGGGGTGATGTTGTATGAGATGGTAACCGGCCAGTTACCATTCAAGGGCGAATATGAGCAGGCGGTGATTTACTCTATCATCAATGAGGAACCAGAGCCTCCCACCGCTTTGCGCACCGGTGTGCCCATGGAGCTTGAACAGTTGATCATGAAAGCCCTGGCAAAACGGCCTGAAGAACGATATCAACATGTGGACGAGATGGTAACCGATTTGCGCCGTATACAAAAAAGCCTGGTCGAAACAAAGGGACGTCCCGCTCCACCCAAAATGAAAAGGCCAGTAGGCTCGTGGTTCAGATCGCCACTTTTATGGACCATCATCATAATTCTCTTTGGTCTGGCCGGTGGTGTGCTCATCTTTTTACCTGAGAAAACCATTTCTTTCTCCGAACGTGACTGGATTCTTATTACAGATTTCAAGAATCTTACGGGTGAGAAGGTCTTTGACGAGACTTTGAAAATAGCCTTAACGGTTAGTATAGAGCAATCGAGCTATGTGAATGTTTTTCCACAGCGAAGGATAGCCGGGGCCTTGAAACGGATGAAAAAAAGCGACATCGAGAAAATCGATGAACAGATAGGGCGTGAGATTGCCGAACGTGAAGGTGTCAAGATGCTTCTGATTCCAAGCATTGCCTCGGTAGGAGATAAATATATACTCACGGCCATTCTTGAAGAGCCTATTTCGGGAACCTATGTGAGGACAGAGATGGTTCAGGCAGAGGGTAAGCAAGAGGTTTTGAATGCCCTGGATGATTTATCCAAACGGGTCCGCCATAGTCTAGGTGAGGCCCTCTCCACAATCTCCCAAAGCAGTAAACCGCTTGTCAAAGTGACTACCTCTTCTCTGCAGGCCTTAAAGCAATACTCCCTGGCCGTACAGAAACATAAGGAAGGGAAGCTCTCAGAGGCCAGAATTTATTATGAGAATGCTTTGCGTATTGATTCAACTTTTACTGCCGCTCAGGCCTCGCTGGGTATGCTCAA
>CAZMEG010000370.1:0-2273 GCA_964565205.1 uncultured Cytophagia bacterium | reverse complement strand
GGATGAGCTCACAGATAAGGAAAAATACGGGATTCTGGCTTTCTATGCCCAGGCTGTGGAAAATAACCTTGAAAAAGCCGTTGAATATCAGAAAACGTTGCTGGCTTTGTATCCGGATTACAGTCCTGCACACAATAACCTGGGCAGAGTTTATCAAGCAATGGGACGTTACCAGGAGGCTGTTTCAGAATTTCAAAGGGCCATACAAATAGATCCATATTTGATGCCGTCTTATAATGGACTTGTGCTGCTGTATCTCTATCAATTGGGGGAACCGGATTCGGCTTTGTTCTGGACTAAAAAACAAATATCCTACAACCCTAACGACTTCTGGGCGTACGACCATCTTGGCTGGGCGTATCTGGGTTTGGATAGCTTAAGGCAAGCAGAACAGGCTTTTAAACGGGCGCTTGAAATCAATCCGAAAAGCACCCTGGAACTATATCGACTCGCTCACACCTATCGATTGCAGGGACGTTATCAGGAGGGATTACAACCCATACAGAAGATCCTGGAAATAAATCCTAAGGAGACGTGGGCTTATTATCATTTGGGCATACTTTACCAGTTGCTTGGTAATAAAAAAGAAGCCCACAAAAATTTCTACACTTTTCTTAAGGAAGCCGAGAAGTGGGTGCAACAGGAGCCCACGAATGGAGAAAATTATATTGCCCTGGGTCTGGCAAAAGCCCGACTGGGTGAGGTGAAACAAGCCCGGAAAATTGCCGCCAAAGCCGACCAGATGGAATCGACCAGTCATTTTGGATACGCACAACTTCTCAGCGTTCTTGATGAGAAAGAAGCAGCTTTAGATGAACTGGAAAAACAGGTGGAGCAGGGGTATCGCAATTACATCTGGATTAAAATCCATCCCGATCTTCAGCCGTTGTATAATCATCCACGATTTAAGGCATTAATTGCCCATGGACTGAAGACGAAGATAATAGAATCCCAGATAACAGGAAAATCCCAATGAAATTAAGCCCTAAATCCCAACCACCAACTTTTGGGATTTGGATTTGAGATTTATCACTGGCAGCTGAGTTAAGAATTTTAACATTAATTCAAGTAATCTTTTGGTTGCGGCTTAGCTGCCTTAAGAATTATTCAGGTTAGTGTCTTAACAATTGCCCTTACCACTAAATCTAATTCCTCAAACGAGATGGTTAAGGGAGGCAACAATCTGAGAACTGTGGTGCCGGCGGGTAAAGCCAGTACTCCCAGGTCGAGGAGCTTTAATATGTAAGGTTTGACTTTTTCCTTTAATTCGATCCCGATCATCAGGCCCAGGTGTCGAATTTCACGGACTTTTTTTAAATCGTGTTTTTGAAGTTGTGTTACCAGATAGTCCCCCTTCTTTGCCGCCTGCTGGTCAAGGTGGTTAGCGATCATGAAATCGATGGTTGCAATGGCAGCAGCACAGGCAAGAGGATTGCCTCCAAAGGTACTGCCATGCTTACCCACAGGAAGATCGATCGTTTCATCACACAACACCGCCCCCATGGGGATGCCCCCGGCCATGGCTTTGGCAACACAAAGCAGATTGGGTTTGAGATCGAAATGGTTACAGGCGAACAACTTGCCGGTGCGGCAGAATCCAGTCTGAACTTCGTCGATGATCAACAAAATCCCGTTTTTCTGACACAGGTCTTGCACTTTTTGAAAATATTCTGCTTTGCCAATATTTACCCCGCCTTCACCCTGAACAATCTCCAGCAGAACTGCAGCGGTCTGCTCATTAATCTTTGCAATTAATTTTTCAAAATTATTAAAAGGCACGTGATGGAAACCGGGAACAAGCGGTTCAAATCTCTCTCGGTATTTTGGTTTAAAGGTTGCACTCAGAGCTCCCAGAGTGCGACCATGGAAAGCTCGCATGGCGCAGATGATCTCGGATTTCCTGGTGGTATAGCGTGCAAACTTAATGGCAGCTTCTATGCTTTCGGCACCACTGTTACACAGGAAAGCTCTGGTCAAATTGGCTGGCGTAATGGCGATCAATTTTTCCAGCAGGCGTGCCCGGGTATCGTTGTAAAAAATATTGGAGCAGGTAATCAATCTTTGTGCCTGGTCTGTTAAGGCCTTAATCACCGCTTCGTTGCAATGACCGATATTAGCCACACCGTTACCAGCTACACAGTCGATGTATTCCTTACCCGTGTGATCCCAGACTCTGGCGTCTTTTCCCCTGACCAGCACAATTTCTCGTTTGGGATAAACACCCAGTTCGTAGCGTTTCTCTAATTCCAAATAATCAGTCATTTTATGATAGT
>CAZMEG010000369.1:0-4233 GCA_964565205.1 uncultured Cytophagia bacterium | reverse complement strand
ATGGATTACTGGAGGATTGAAAATAAATTCACCACGCCAGCATTCCATTAATCCATTCTGAAATATAAAGTTAAACTGTAAACTCATCCTTAGGTCAACTTATTTATGAATAGTGCATATTTTAATTACTGTCCTCTTTCCAATCTTAGAGCAAGAAATTCCGGCAAACCAGCCTCGATAATTTTACTTTGTGTTTTTTTAAAATTGTAAGGAATTCTTTTTAATTCGTAACGTTTTTCCTCTGAATCAAAAATAGCATAGGCGGCTTTTGGATTTAAATCACGAGGCTGCCCCACGCTTCCTACATTAATTATATATCGTTCGTCTTCTCTGAATATAAAAGGATTATCACGAATTATGCGAAATTCCTGTCGATCGTTCATGGCAACCACCAGGGGAACATGCGAATGACCGATGAAACAAACCTGACCATCAAAAGCCGGGAAATTTTTAATAGCGTCATCAACCGTGGTTATATAATCCCATTCTTCCGGGTCTTCAGGGGTTGCATGGACTATGGTAAAATTATTTAATTTTTTAATTAAGGGGAGACTCAATAAAAATTCAACAGAAGCCGGGGTTAATCTTCCAGCCGTCCAGTGGATGGCATTGCGAGCCCATTGATTGAAATAAGTAATATCAATTTTACCGAGAGGTGCATAATCATGGTTGCCGGCTAAGGAGATCTGTGCCATCCTTTTAATGATGGACACACATTCGTTGGGGTTGGGACCATAACCTATGATATCTCCAAGGCAGAGAATAGCGTCTACTCTTTGCCTTTCGATGTCTTCCAGAACACTTTCGAGAGCTTCCAGATTACCATGTATGTCGGATATAATAGCGTATTTCATTAAATTTTACTCATACAAAAGTTTTTGGAAATATACAATTTAAAATTACCCTTTGCAAGTAATCTTTTGATATCAGATTAGAAATTTTACTACCAATAAATACGGTTTTTTTATTAATTTTCAGAAAATTATTACTTTTCTTTAATAAAAACCTGAATTCATTACAAAAACTTAAGGCTAAAACCCAGGAATCAAAGCCCTTTCTTTTTTTGTTTTTTATTATAAATTTAAAAAATGAGTTCATCGAAAAAAAATTCCCTTTTATTATTAGTGTTCCTGCTACTGCTGGCCATACAGGGTCAAACCCAACCTTTAACTCAAACTCAGCGAGACTTCGCTTATGCCGTGGAACTTTATACACGAAAAAATTACTTTGAAGCCAGTAAAGTACTGGCAAAGTTACTGAAAGATTCACCGGACTTTGTTAATGAATCTCAGGGATCGGCCTGGTATCTGCTGGGCAAGGTGTTAATGAAACTTGACCAGAAAGCAAGGGCTCATCGTATTTTCAAACATGGTCTTTTGGTTTTGCAGAATGCCCACAAATTTGATCCGCGTCTTGTACAGGAATTTGTTACTCTCACATTGGAGTTAAAAAAGGCTGAAGAATATTCGATGGTAACTCAATTGATTTATGAATTTTTGCAGGAAGCTGACCATAAGGTTAAAACTGCCGTCCTGTTACCATTTTATGCTACCATGGAATTTTTGTTACATGAAAAACAGCGAGTAAAAGTGGCTTTCAGTCTCTTAAATCCTGAAGTAACCAAGAAACCTTTTCACCTGGGTAAATATCTTCTGCGTTTCTGGCGTAAGGAAGATCCCACCCCGGCTACTGTTGTAAATGAACGCCTGATTGAACATTTACAACGTGTGAATTATGCCCGTCAGCATTTTGCCGCGGATAATTTACGTGGTTTTGATGACCGGGGCATGATTTACGTAAAATATGGTAAGCCCGATCGCAAAACTTCTTACTGGCGGGGTGTGGTGAAAGGAGATTTTCGCCCCCATGAAATCTGGAACTACAATTCCATAGCCAGGCAGCTTTCTTTTTTCTTTGTGGATTACCAGAAAGGTCGGGGGTTTGAACTGGCAGATCGCATCGATCAAGCGATTCTTGGTGTAGCTACTTTTTTTGAACGCCAACTCCTCTATTACGAATTTGCCAAAGTAGATGCGGCTTTTTATTCCAGACTTTATGGAGATGAGAATCCTTATTTCAGTGATTATCTGGCCGAATCTTATCGAAAGGAAGGGGTGCCGGTAGCGGTAACCGATGTCCTCTCCAGAGTGGAAGAAATTCCTGTACAGATGCGCATGGCCCGTTTTCTGGAATCGGATGGGAGCACCCGGCTAGAAATTTATCTGGGCATCCGTCGAAAGGATTTGCTGGTAAAATCACTGGACCCATTTCTCCCTTCCGATACTTTGAATCTGAAAATTACTACCATTCTGCAAAACCTTAATTTCGCTCCTCAACGAATAAAAACTTACCGGGCAGCAAGTTTTAATGGCAATGATTCCATGAATGAAGAAATGTTACGTTTGCAGTATAGGATGAACACGGAACAACGCCTTTTTTATCTAAGCGGTCAGGTGGAGGATTGGCTGGTGAGATATGGTTTAGAGTACGATGAGCAGGCCCAGGCAGATCTTAAAATGCCTGTACTGGACAGTCAGAGCGTACCTGGCAAATTACTCAAAATGACGGCATTTAGAACCCCTTTATTGAAGGCTCTGCAACTCAGACCGGATTCTTTACTCATTAGTGATATACAATTATCCGATAAAATCGAAGTAAGTGAAAACCCTTCCCCCCATAAAGGTGATTTATATATCGAACCCTTTCCATTTGAAAAGGTGAATCGTAACAAATTATTGTTTTTATATTTTGAAATTTATGGCTTAACTTTATCCAGTGATGGACTTGCACGTTATCAAATTTCATACGAAGCGGAAGATGTGCGTACCAAACAAAATTTGTGGTCTAAGATTGTTTCGCTGTTCAGTAAACGAGGTGTGGGACGTGTGGAGATGACCTCCGAATATACCGCAAAATCTTCTACTACCAGCGAATGGATTGGCCTGGATATTAAATCTCTTCCTCCCGGTAACACCAAACTCAAAGTAACGGTAACCGATCTGATTTCCGGTCATCGGGGAGTACGTGAAGTTCTGGTCGAATTATTTTAGATAAAAGGGTAAAAATGGTAACCAGGTTAGAAATTACACAGACAGCCCTGAGAAGCTGTATTGGGGGTAATTGGTATTGGGTAAGATTAATTTGCCTGATCTTGACAGTATTAGTTTTAATCAGAAGAGGAAATGCTCAGGAGACGCCGGAAGAACTATTTCAACAGGCGCTGGATTTTTACGCACAAAAGCTCTATGATGAAGCTGAAGACAGATTGCAAAAATTAAAAACAGAGGTACCGGAATTCTATGATAAAGAGCACGGTTCTGTTTGGTACCTTCTGGGGCGGGTTATGTTCGATAAGCATGCCCCGGAGCAGGCCTTTCAAATCTGGCGACTGGGCTGGCAGTGGTTAAAGGCGGCCAGGCGGTTTGATCCATTTTTATTGAACGATTTTGTGCATCAGGCGGTTATTGCAGAAGAACCAAAATATTACAAGGACATCACTCTGGCTTATTATGAATTACTGGAGAAATTGAACCCGGTTCAGCATGGCACATTTTTGTGGCGGATATACGACGAGTGCGAATTTATTTTACCTGAAAATTTAAAACAAAAATTTGAATCGGCCATGCAAAGCCAGAATCAGAATCTTCGTCCTGCAACTCTTTTAAAGCAATTCTGGCGCAAACAGGATCTCACCCCGGCCACTCTTTTGAATGAACGTTTGCTCGAACATTTGCAACGGATAGAATATGCTCGCAGGCATTTCCCTTACAGTAACAGGCGCGGTTTTGATGAACGTGGCAAAATTTACGTGCAATTTGGTCAGCCTACAGCCAAAGCTTCCGCTGGCACGGTCGGTCTGGATAGTTCGCGGGAAAATCCCGTTCTCTATGTTTTTCATCCCCATGAGGTCTGGTCCTACCGATTTCTTGGACGCCACATTTTTTTCCCTTTTGTGAATTTCGAAGATGGGCGTGGATTTGTACTGGTAGATCGCATTGACAAAGCCATACCGTTGCATTTTACAGAAAGTACCCGGAGTCAAAAAGGCGCTACCTCAAGAATAGATGTTCGAATTTACTTTTACAATCAACTGGCCAGGAGCAATCCCATTTTTTATCGATGGGTCAAAGAACTGGATGAAGTTCGAGGCGACCAATTGCTGGCGAATACAACCTTCATGGGAGGACGAACCCCGGCAAGAATTCGTGATGTACGGGCTATTTACAGCACCGC
>CAZMEG010000368.1:0-4245 GCA_964565205.1 uncultured Cytophagia bacterium | reverse complement strand
GAAAAAAAACATATAATAACGAAAAATCATTATTTAAAACAAACAAAAAAGAGGCGTTTAGGATATGATTGATCAAAAAACGATTGAACAACTTATAAAAATACCTATCGAAGAACGGCTCCAGATTATTGAACTCATACTTCAATCTCTAAAAAGAGATATCGGACAAAAATCTAACAATAAAAAAACAAAATTTAAAACTTTTAAGGTTCGCAAATTTAGTTTAGGTCAAGAGGTTCATGTGGATCGAGATGAATTATATTCCGAGAGAGGCTAATGTTTGCAATTGACACTAATATTTTAGTCTATGCTCATAATGAAGATTCAGAATTCAATGATAAGGCTACTGCTTTTTTAGAGAAAATTATGAATGAAAAAGATGAGAAAGGGAAACTTTCTGTTTGCATTCCATCACAAGTATTGATGGAGTTTGTAAACGTCATTACACAACATCGTTTGAAAAAGCCACTCTCCCTATCAGAAGCAATCGATGTAGTTAATGACTATCTAAAGGCAGGAATCGAGATAATTCATCACCGGGGAACCCAAATTCAGACATTTTTAGAATTGCTAGGTTCTCTCAGGTCACGCAAAAAAATTTTCGATGTGGCTCTTGCTGCTACTTTAAAGGATAATGGTATTTCAGGGCTTTATACAGTCAATGTTAATGATTTTGATGAATTTGATTTTTTAGAGGTTATAAATCCATTGGAATTGAATGCTTAAAAAACCGTGTATAAATACTTTTCACCTGGTTGCAAAGTTTCAACTTCGCAACCTAATTGTGTGACGAAGCTGAGCTTCGTCACGAGGGAAAAATATTAGCAATTGCGCACAATCATAGAAAACTCGGATATTGGATAAAATAATGAATAATAAATACTTAGTAAAATATTTTTAAATTCAGAGATCACACCGTTTGAATCCATTATTCCTAATTAAAAAATCATGCCTCCAACAAATTCTATTGACTTTTTAAAATTTCCTTTTTAAAATTTCATAAAAAAATAAATCCCAATAAACCAAATCCTTACTGGTTAATCTTGCGATTTAGTTGTTGGGATTTGGGATTTAACCCAAACGTGGAGGGAGGAAATATGCAAACACCACGCACCTCTCTGATTAAACCCATCTTACTTTTGTTTGCTTTGGTATTGGTTCCAATTTCCCTGCTGGCTCAACCGGGGCCACTGACTTCCAAATTGCTCAGCGAATTGAACTTTCGTTGCATCGGGCCGGCGGTGACCGGTGGACGCATTCATGATATTGAGGCGCTGCCCGGCGATCCGAGTACCATTTATGTGGCCTCAGCTTCGGGTGGGCTGTGGAAGTCCACCAATCACGGCACCACCTGGAAGCCCATATTCGATCACATGCCGGTGAGCACCTTTGGCGATGTCGCCATTGCGCCGTCTGATCCCAACGTCATCTGGGCGGGTACCGGGGAGCAAAACAATCGACAGAGCACCTCCTGGGGGAATGGCGTGTACCTTTCCCGCGATGGCGGCGAAACCTGGACGCATGTGGGACTGGTGGAAACCCGGCATATTGGCAAGATTGAGGTGCATCCGGAAAATCCTGAGATCGCCTATGTGGCCGCCCTGGGGAACCTCTGGAAAGCAAATCCTGAACGCGGCGTGTTTAAAACCAAAGACGGGGGCAAAACCTGGATGAAAGTTCTGTACGTGGATTCGCTCACCGGTGCTGTAGATCTGGCCATGGACCCGCAGAATCCGAATATTCTTTACGCCGCTACCTATCAACGACTGCGGCGCACCTGGGGATTTAACGGTGGGGGTCCAGGAAGCGCCATTTACAAAACCACCGATGGCGGCAAAACCTGGAAGAAGCTGACCAACGGCATTCCGAAAGGTGACAAAGGGCGCATCGGTCTGGCGGTGGCACGTTCCAATCCTGATGTGGTGTATGCCATCATCGAGCATGCCAAAGAGAAAGGGGTCTATCGCAGTAACGACAAAGGCGAGACCTGGCAAAAGGTCAACAAGCTCAACCCCCGACCCATGTATTACAGCGAAATCTTTGTGGACCCCACCGATGAAAACCGGGTGTATGTGCTGGGGGTTGAATTTTACCGTAGCGATGACGGTGGCAAGACCTTTCGTCAGATGCCCACGCGTCCCACCTACGATGTGGGCGTGCATAGCGATCATCATGCCCTGTGGATCGATCCCAACAATCCGGAGCATTTGCTGCTGGGCGGCGATTCGGGGCTGTATGTGAGCTGGGATGGCGGGGAGACCTTCCAGCGCATCAATAATATTCCCATCGGTCAGTTCTATGCCATCGGTTTCGATATGGAGGAGCCTTACAATATCTACGGCGGCATGCAGGACAACCATTCCTGGATGGGTCCCAGCGAGACCCGGCGCTGGATCGGCATCATTGATGACGACTGGAAGCAGATCGGCTTTGGCGATGGCATGTATCAGCAGCCCGATCCCACCTCAACTCGTTATGTTTACGTGTTAGCCCAGAATGGGGAATTCAACCGTTTCGATGCCCTAACCGGTGATCGGCTGGACATCCGGCCGTATCCGCCAGAGGGTGAAAAGCCCTACCGATTTGACTGGGTGACACCCAGTTTACTCTCCCAGCATGATCCCAGGACGATTTACCTTGGTGGGAATCGACTGTTTATTTCGCATGATAGAGGGATCACATGGGAACGCACCGAAGATTTAACCCGCCAGATTGAGCGGGACTCCCTCTATCTGATGGGTGTGCAGGGTAAGGAGAAAATGCTTTCTAAAAATGATGGGACGGAAAGCTATGGGGAAATTGTAACCATAGCTGAATCTCCACTGGATGCTCGCATTCTGTGGGTGGGCACCGATGATGGCAACCTTCAGGTCTCCCGTGATGGGGGCAAAAGCTGGGCCAATGTAGCTGGAAATGTTAAAGGCGTGCCTGATGGTACCTATGTGAGCCGGGTGATTGCCTCGGTTGAGGCCCCTGGCACGGCCTATGTCACCTTCGACGCCCACCGTGATGGCGATTTCGCCCCGTATGTGTTCAAGACCACCGATTTTGGCAAGACCTGGACCAAACTGACCAGCGGTCTTCCAGAGGATGGATCGGTAAATGTAATCATCGAGCATCCCAAAGCGCCAAATCTGCTCTTTCTCGGCACCGAACATGCGCTGTTTGTCTCGGCCAATGGGGGTCAGGTGTGGGTGAAATTTGCCGCCAACCTGCCCACCACTCTCTACGATGACCTGAAGATTCATCCCCGTGACAATGACCTCATTGTGGCTACCCATGGGCGCAGTATCTGGATTCTGGATGACCTGACCCCGCTGGTGGAATGGGCCAGGGACGAAGTGGGTTCAGGTCCGTATATATTTGCCATTCAACCGGCCACCATTTTCCAGTACTGGAAAACCACCTCCTATCGCAGTCAGTTTGCCTTTCACGGTGAGAATCCCAAATTCGGTGCGCTCATCAGTTACTATTTAAGTGATCCGTTAGATTCTGTGCAAGTAATTATTAAAAACAGCAATGGTCAGGAAGTGCGAAGACTGGTGGGTTCCGGCAGTGCAGGCGTCATCCATCGCATCAACTGGGATTTAAGGCATGAACCCCCGCCTTACAAAGAAGAGAAACCTCCGGAAGGGGTGGTGAAATCCAAAGTGATTTTGCCTAAGTTGCCCAGGCCAGTTGATCCGCAGGGACCGTTTGTTTCTCCAGGAGTTTACACGGTGGAACTGCACGCGGGGGATGCTGTAGTTACCCGAAACGTGCAGGTGAAAGGCGATCCGCTTATGCCGATCACTCAGGAACAGTATGAAGAGCGAGAAAAATTTCTCCTGGCTGTGCGGGAACTGCAGCGCCAGATCTGGAATTACGCCGAGCGTGGCAAAAAGATTAAAGAGCATTTTAAACAACTGGTCGATTCCCTGAAATCCACCAACAACTTGCCTGAAGACCAATTACAAAAGTTAGAAGCTAAAGCCGATACCACCAAAGCCCGTGCTGACCGCCTGATGAAACTGCGTCGTCAGATTTATCGTCTGGCCGCAGACATCAACGGCCGAGGTGTACGTCAGGGTTCTCTCTACCCACCCACAGCTATGCACTATATGCGTAAAAAACAACTGGAGGTGAAGCTGAAGAAGGAGTATGAGGGGTTGAAGGAGATGGAAGGGTGGAAGAATAATTAAATAGAATTGGTTGAAATTAAAATCCCATAACTTGGATTATTTACTAAAGATTGGAGATGTAGGT
>CAZMEG010000367.1:0-4263 GCA_964565205.1 uncultured Cytophagia bacterium | reverse complement strand
ACAAAACTGAAGAGGTACTTAGCGTGAGTAGCTTATTAAAACCGGAAGAAAAAGAGCGCTTTGAGCGGCTGCTCATGCAGGTGATAGATGGAGAACTGACTCATGAAGAACAGAAAGAGTTTGAGAAGTTTCTCCGTAGCTATCCCGAATTAAAAGATGAATTTAAGCAATACCAAAAATTGAAGGAGGTGACCAGAACCATGAAGTTCAAATCGCCATCCGCTGAAGTTTGGGATCATTACTGGACGCAGGTGTATAATCGATTAGAGCGTGGACTGGCCTGGATTTTGGTTTCCATCGGGGCCATAATTTTGTTCACTTATGCACTTTATGAAGCCGCCCTGAAAATAATTGCCGATCCCAATTTACCTCGATTGGTGAAATTGGGAATTTTAGCCTTAGTGACCGGGCTGGTCATATTGCTTGTTTCTGTCATACGGGAAAAAATCTTTGTTAGAAAATCGGATAAATATAAGGAGGTACAGCGATGATCATCGTGCCGTCGAGTACAATTGCTGGTAAAAAAATTGTCAAAACCCTGGGCCTCGTCAAAGGTAACACCATTCGAGCCCGGCACATCGGTAAAGATATTCTGGCTGGATTAAAAAATCTGGTGGGTGGGGAGATCGAAGAGTACACCAAACTGATGGCCGAAGCTCGTGAACAGGCTATTGATCGCATGATAGCCTCTGCAAAAGAAATGGGTGCTAATGCCGTGGTAAACGTACGATTTTCTACCAGCTATATTATGGGTATGGCTTCGGAAATCCTGGTTTATGGAACTGCGGTGGTGGTTGAATAACTTAATTTGAATAATTTGCAAACATAAATCTAATAATCTAACAATCAAGTAATTTATTAATTCTTTTCTTGCAAAAAATAATAAGGCTTTGCATAACTTGATGACCATAGAAATGTGATTTTTTAAATATCCTGGATATTTTATTTAGAATATTAAACCTCTATGAGGTTTGATGGTTAGGGTAGGAGAGACCATGGTTTGAGTTAGGGGAACTTTCTATTTCTTTCTTTTTGTTTGATCACAAACGAAGTTGTTTGTGTTTACAATTGGATGTATTAAATTCCTAAAAGTTTTGTCACCAGGCGCATGTCAACATTTCTGCCCGTTAAAATCAGCGCACATGGTTTTTTTAAAGAAACGCGTTTCTCCAGAATAGCAGCCATGCCTACGGCGGCTGAGCCTTCCACAAGGATATGTTCGGTTTCTAACAGAATACCCATGGCCTGTTTGATAGCCTCTTCCGAAACCAAAACCACCTCATCCACATACTTTTGAACCAGTTGTAGAGTGGCTGAGGTCACTAACCGTCCAGCCAGGCCATCTGCGATGGTCTCGCCAATGGGCGTTTCCACTACCCGCCCCTTTTGCAGGGAATTATACATGGTGGGCGATGCTTCCGATTGAATGCCAATAATTTTGATATCAGGTCGTAAAGATTTTATCGCAACCGCGATCCCTGAAATTAACCCGCCACCACCAACGGGTACAAGGACACTTTTAAACTGTGTAGAAGCTTCCATAATTTCCAGTCCAATGGTACCCTGTCCAGCTATAATTGCCGGATCACTGAAAGCATGAATAAATTCCAGACCTTCTTGCTGTTGCAAGTACCAGGCATGTTCTTCGGCGGCGTCATAATCTTCACCGATCTGAATGATCTCCACACCATAATATTGAAGAGCTGTAACTTTAGCCGGAGAAGCTGTTCTGGGCACCACGATCTTCCCTTTGATACCCAGCCGTCGGGCCGCATAAGCCACGCCCAGTCCATGATTTCCTGCTGAAGCTGTTATGAATCCCCGTTTTCTCTGTTCCTCAGTCATGGTTAACATTTTGTTCAAAGCCCCTCGAATTTTAAATGAGCCGGTCTTTTGCCAGCATTCCATTTTTAAAAAAATAGCAGAGCCTGCAATACGACTTAGGGCTTCCGAAGCTTGAAGAGGTGTGCACCAGATATACGGAGTAACCCTGTACTGTGCCCGTTTAATGTCTTCAATGGGAATATCAAAAGTGTCCTGTAATGGATTCATGAATTTTAAGTTTAATGCGAGTTTTGCGAGTCCAAGCTTGCATAAAAAGAATAAGGATTCAATTGTTTTTTGAAATCAAAGAAGTTATGAATTAATGCGATTTTGGAGTTTATTTTTAATAGTGTGAGGATTACGTGCGCAATGAAATAGACCCACAACGATGAGATTTTTTTCTTTCACTATGTAATAAATAGCATAAGGGAAACGCCGTAATAAACGACGACGGAATTTGTTATAAACCTCGGGATAACTTAGTGGATTTCTTTGAATTTCAGTAGCGCATGCATAGAATATCCTTAAAAATCTTCACCAAGTCCTCGTGATTTCTCTTCATACCACAAATAAGCAGCAAAGGCATCATGTTCGACTTCAGGAAGAAATATTAAATTATAAGTCATTTCCTTTGATTAATCTTTTGCTGAAGTTCTTCCATAGTGAGAACATTTTCTGGGTTAGATTCATATTTATTTAATCTTGCATCTAATTCTTCTTTATGACTTTGAATAACCGGGATATTTGATTCGTCTGATATTATACTATCCCACAAATCCTCAAGAAAAAGTATTTTTTCCCACGTATTCATTTGTTCAATTTGAGGTATATCTCGAACTTTCATAAATTATTTCCTCCATATTTAATTTATCAAAAATATATACGAAAACATTGAACTATGCAATCATTTTTTTAAAATCACCGGTGGTAAAAATGCCTGGGCGATGGCATTGCCATATTTTACAATGTCGAGTGGCAATATATTGGCAATTAACGCCACAACCAGATCATATTCTGGATAATTGAGAAAATAAGATCGGGTACCTTTAACACTGCCGGTATGACTGATGAAACGGCGACCCTGGGCATCGGTGCGGATGAACCAGCTCAGGGCCTGTTTAAACGGCATCTTTTGGGGTTTCCCCCGCGGATTAAATCGGATCACTGGATCCACCTGGACCGTGTACATCATGGCCAGGGTTTTAGGCTTGAGTAACTTACCATGGTTTAAGGCTATGCCAAATCTTACCAGATCTTCTACGGTAGAGAGGATGCCGCCGCCGGCATATTTGTAGCTAACATCGACATACTCCACATTTTCAAGAATGCCCCGCTGGTTGCGTCGGTAACCGTGTCCTCGATTGTGGACAATGCGCTTTGGCACATCAAATTGCGTGCTTAACATGTTTGCCGGCTCCCAGACATATTTCCGCATGTACTCTTCAAATTTCATACCGGTGACCGTCTCGATGATGCCTTGCATAAGGTTAGAGGCGTGGGAAGAATAGAACCAGTATTTACCCGGTTGGAAAAGCAGAGAGTCGGCACTCCAAATTTTTATGGCGTCTTCAAATTTATCGTAATGCATTTTCTCTTTAATCCTCTGGGGACCAAATTCTCCTTCTTTGTAATGTCGAATACCTGAGGTGTGGGTAAGAATATGTCGCACCGTGATGGGCCAGCGTTTTTTAGGAAAATATGGTACGTATTTCTGAATGGGGGCATCCAGATCTACTTTACCCTGCTCGACAAGTTGCATGACTGCCACGGCTGCCATGGTCTTGGAAATGGAGGCGACATTGTGCACGGTAGCGCCACTGGCTGGAGTGAAATTTTCTAATTCAGCATAACCCACGCCCACCGATAAAATAATTTTGCCATCTTTGGCTACTGCCGCAGAAATGCTTGGCGCTCCAGTCTCCAGACGAACCCTTTCGAGATAATCCCGGAGTTGTTGTTCGGTCATCTGTGCCCGGGTTGTGGAGACAGCACCTGCTACAACCAGCAGCAGGACTAAAACAATAGAATTAATTATGTGTTTTTGTTTCACCATGATTCACCCCACAAATTTAAATTTGTAATTCTAAGCACGAAACCTGCTCAAAACCTGGGCAGGTTTTCAGGTTTTAATCGGTGGCAGGTTTAAGCAACACTTTACCTGGCAACATCCCCGTACGTTTACCCTGATCTACCGTGAAAACTCCGTTTACCATAACATATTCGATGCCTTCAGGATAACGGCGCGGCTTCAGAACTGTGGCGCGATCCCGGAGGCGTGCCAGATCAAAGATGACCAGATCGGCTTTGTAGCCTTCGCGCAGGTAACCGCGATCGCGCAGGCCAATAATTTCCGCCGCCAGACCCGTCATGGAACGAATTGCAAAAGGCAGTGAAATGATTCCTTTGTCTTTTACATATTTAGCTATTTTGCGAGGAAAG
>CAZMEG010000366.1:0-4271 GCA_964565205.1 uncultured Cytophagia bacterium | reverse complement strand
GATATCTTCTATTACATCACGCTGACCAATGAGAATTACCCCATGCCGCCCATGCCCAAAGGTGTGGAAGAGGGCATTCTCAAGGGTCTGTATAAATTTGCTGAAGGTCCACAGGAGACGGTGAAAGGTAAAAAGAAATGGCCCAAGGCGCATATTTTAGGCAGTGGCACCATTTTGCGTGAAGCTTTGCGTGCTCAGCAAATTTTAGCCGATCGCTACCAGGTCTCCGCCGATGTCTGGAGCGCTACCAGCTACAAAGAATTACGTCGCGAAGCTCTGGCGGTGGAACGCTGGAACATGCTTCACCCTACTAAAAAGCCTAAGAAACCCTATATCACACAGCTTCTCGAAAAGGAAAAAGGTGTGTTTGTAGCCGCTACCGATTACATGAAAATGGTCCCTGACCAGATTCATCGCTGGGTACCCGGGGGTCTCTTTTCCCTGGGCACCGATGGCTACGGTCGCAGCGATACCCGCGAGGCATTACGTCGATTTTTTGAGGTGGATGCGGAATGTATCACCATTGCCGTTTTAATGCAACTGGCCAAAAAGGGAACCATCAAACCTGCACTAGTTGAGAAAGCCATTAAAGAACTGGGTGTAGATCCAGAAAAGCCCGATCCGAGTATTTCATGAAATAAATTTTAGCACTAAAAAAGAAAGGCTTATAAAAGCAAATAAAACCACGAAGAACACGAAGGGGACAAAGTGGAATTTGATGAACTGTCTAATCGAGTCATTGGCTGTGCGATTGCAGTCCATCGGACTTTAGGGCCGGGACTTTTGGAGTCAACATACGAACAATGCCTGGCCCGAGAACTTGCATTGGCGAATATTTCATTTGAAGTGCAGGTTCCTTTGCCAGTAGAATACAAAGGTGTTCGGTTAGATTGTGGCTATCGAGTTGATATATTTGTGGAGAAACAACTCATAATTGAATTAAAGGCAGTGGAGAAGATTTTACCTATACATGAAGCTCAGATTTTGACCTACATGAAATTAGCCAAAGTTTCAGCGGGACTATTGATAAATTTTAATGTCAAACTTCTTAAAGAAGGCGGCATAAAAAGATTTGTTATATAAAACTTCATGTTCTTCGTGCACTTCGTGGTAGAAAAAAGCAGTTAATATTAACATAACGAAACTTTACTATTCCATCTCTCTTTAAGTTTAATTTATAAAATTTGCCCGGAGGGTAAAGTCAAGCAAGGAAAAATTCATGCCCAGAATCTATCTCATCGATGCCAGTCCCTACATTTTCCGAGCCTACTATTCCATTCCCCACTCCATGCAGTCGCCCGATAAACAGCCAACCAATGCGGTATTTGGTTATACCAATTTTTTGCTCCAGGTTCTAAAGAAAGAAAATCCCGGTCATATAGCGGTTGCCTTTGATGGCAGTTTAACCACTTCTTTTCGCAATGAAATTTATCCTGAATACAAGGCTCATCGAGGTCTGCCGCCCCCGGATCTGGAAGCACAGATAAGCTGGTGTCAGCAGGTGACCGAAGCTCTGGGTATGCGCTGGTTTGTGGATGACCTGTATGAAGCCGATGACATCATCGCTACTCTGTGTGAACACATGGTGGATAAAGGTTTTGAGGTGGTCATAGTCTCCAATGATAAAGACCTGGCGCAACTGGTCAATCATCGGGTTGTCTGGTGGGATTTTGCCCGCGATCGCTGGTTTGATCGTTCGATGGTACTCAAACATTTTGGCGTGGAACCAGAACAGATGGTAGATTTTCTGGCTCTGGTGGGCGATTCGGTGGATAACATCCCCGGTATCCAGGGCATAGGACCCAAAACCGCCGTTTGCCTGTTAAAAGAATTTGGTACCCTGGAAGCCATTTTTGAAAATTTACATGAACTGAATCATTTACCACTAAGGGGAATTGGTTCCATTATATCCAGACTGCAGGCCGGTAAGTCCAGCGCTATGATTTCCAGGCAACTGGTACAACTGGTCAGAGATGTGCCCATTGTCAATAATTCCGATGATTTTCTATATCATGGCGCCGATCCGGACAAAGTGAAAGCCCTGTTTTCCAGACTTGGCTTTGAAAATATCTTTTCTCGCATTACACACTGGAATAAAATTTTGAGGAGCTTATGAAGGAAGCCAAAATTAAATTTTCAACATTTATGTGGTTAGTTTTTTTAACTTCCACAGTCTGGTCACAAACCGCCATTTATGATACCGGTGGTTCCCTGATGCCTGAACAGGCCTGCTACGATGTTCGCTATTACGATCTTGCCCTGTTCGTAAACCCGGCCGATAGCAGCATTGATGGTTCTGTGCAGATTAATGCGGATATCGTGCATCCCATTGACTGGCTGGTGGTGGACCTGGACACCTTACTGAAAATTCACAAAATTGTCAAACTCGATATTGCTGGAGAGGAGAACCAGACTTCCTATCACCGTAAGGTTGGTAAAATATGGATATATCTTGGTAGAACTCACCAGCCGGGAGAATCGGTACGCGTGAAAATTTACTATGGTGGTAAACCACGGGTAGCTCCAAGACCGCCCTGGGATGGCGGCTTTACCTGGGCGCGGACCGCCAGTGGTTCCCCCTGGATCGCCACAACCTGTGAGGGCGAGGGACCGGACATCTGGTGGCCCTGTAAAGATCATGTCTCCGATGAGCCCGATTCCATGGGCATCCACATTCGAGTTCCGGAGCCCCTGGTCTGTGCCTCCAACGGACGTTTGCGTTCAGTGGAAAAGCACCCGGATCACACCACCACTTACCACTGGTTTGTCTCCACCCCCATAAATAATTACGACGTGGCACTAAATATTGCCCCTTACAAGTTGATAAAGAAAACCTATAAAAGTGTAACGGGTGAAAAATTTCCAGTCATGTTCTGGGTTTTACCGGAAGATTATGAAAAGGGCCAGGCTTTTATGCCGGAAATCCTCAAACATCTGCGCTTTTTTGAAGAACTCCTGGGACCCTACCCGTTTCGCGCCGACAAATATGGTGTGGTTCAGACCCCGCATCTGGGTATGGAACACCAGACCATCATTGCCTACGGGGCTAATTTCAATAACAGTGCCATGACCCGGAAGGATTGGGGATTCGATGCCCTGCACCATCATGAACTGTCCCATGAATGGTGGGGCAACATGGTTACCAATGCCGACTGGAAGGACATGTGGCTGCATGAAGGATTTGCCAGCTACATGCAGGCACTTTATCTAGAAAAGATTGGGGGCAAGAAAGCCTATCATGATTACCTGAACTCCATAAGGCACAGTTTTACCGAAAGGTACGCCATTGCCCCCCGGGAGTCCCAAACTGGTAAACAGATTTATAGAGCGCCCATATACATGAAAGGCGCCTGGGTTTTACATACGCTACGCTATTTGATTGGCGATGCGGCTTTCTTTAAAGCCCTGCGTCGCATGGCCTATCCCGATCCCGCCATGGAAAAGATTACCGACGGTCGTCAAACCCGTTTTGCAACCACCGATGATTTCCTGCAGATTGCCGAACAGGCTTCCGGACAGCCACTGGACTGGTTTTTTGAGGTTTATCTGCGCCAGCCCAAACTTCCTCAACTGGTGATGAATTTCGACCAAGGAAAACTCAAACTGCGCTGGAAGGTTCCTGATGGTCTTTCCTTTCCCATGCCACTGGATGTGAGAGTAGATGGGCAGTTAAAAAGATTGACCATAACCGAACAAGGCACAGAAGTCGCAATCCGACCGGACTCAAAAATTGACCTGGACCCGGAAAACTGGGTGCTTTTCAATCTGGAAGCTCTGGCTTCAGGAAGATTTTATACCGATCGGGGCGAATATGAAAAAGCCAGATCCCAATACGAAAAAATTTTACGGATTTATCCGGATAACTATGTAGCTCAAAAAATGATGCAGCATATAAATTATGCCGAGAAGAACCACCATAAAATGGCTTCCGATTTTTTTAACGATTATCTGGGCAAATATCAGATTAGTGCTAACAACCGGGTAATCGTTTCCAGAGAAAATAACGCTATTTACTTGCAACGTACCCGACGCAGTAAACTCAGGATCTACCCGATTTCAGACAATGAATTAATTTTACCTTCTTTTAAAAGGCATTATATTTTTGTTAAAGACAAAGATGGTCACGTAACCGAACTTGTTATTAAATCAGAAGATGGGTCGGTGTTGAGTCGGGCAAAAAGGGTGGGCAGTCAGTAAATGGCACTCTTCTGGTTTAATAACATTAATGGTAAATGAAATTTATGTGACCTGGGGCTTGTGGAGTGATGGAG
>CAZMEG010000365.1:0-4289 GCA_964565205.1 uncultured Cytophagia bacterium | reverse complement strand
TTATTCCTTGTTCATTATTCGAAGTTCATCCGGCCTTGAATTTTGAACGCCGAACAAAGAATGCCGAATGATGGAGTAAATCTTCTTCGACATTCATAATTCCTTGTTCGTTATTCGAAGTTCATCCCCTTGATGCTTTTGCCACCAGATGAATAAAAACCTCCTGCATGGTTTCTTTACCGTAGCGACGTTTTAATGCTTTGGGAGTATCCATAGCGATGATTTCACCCTGGTGCATGATAGACACTCGATTACAGTATTCAGCTTCATCCATATAGTGTGTGGTGACCAGTATGGTGGTTCCCTGTTTTGCCAAACGGTAAATCAACTTCCAGAAATGGCGCCGCGCTTCAGGATCGACTCCGCTGGTTGGTTCATCCAGAAAAATGATTTTTGGTTCATGTAGAAGTGCGCAGCCAAGGGCCAAACGCTGTTTAAATCCCAGAGGCAGATCGCCGGTTAGCATTCCGGATTTGTCTTCAAGTTCCAGCGATTGTAATAGTTTCTCTCTTTTATCCATCAAAGTATCTCGATCCAGTCCATATACGCCACCATAAAATTCGATATTTTCTGCCACGGTTAAATCTTCGTAAAGCGAAAACCGCTGGCTCATATACCCGATATTTTGTTTTATTTTTTCGGATTCCTTCCAGATATCAAAGCCTGCCACGCTACCTCTACCTTCTGAAGGGATTAAAAGACCGCATAACATGCGGATGGTGGTGGTTTTTCCTGCTCCATTAGCCCCCAAAAATCCGAAAATTTCCCCCGGGTGCACAGCTAAGTTTAAATTTTTTACAGCCTGAAATTTCCCAAAACGTTTACCAATATTTTCCGTATAAACAGCGTATTGATTCAATTTTGTTCTTCTTGAATTTCCATTAATGCAAGAAAGGTATCTTCGATGCCGGGTTTAATTTTTTGCATATTATTAATGGCAAGGGGTGATTCTTTGATAATTCTCTGCATCTCTCTTTCGGTTAGTTCTTTTTCGAAGCTGACATGCAGGCGGTCCCCAAACATTTGCACGGAATGGGATTGTACAGAGCTTTCAAAATATTCTGCCAATCGATGAATATTTTCCCCTTCGATTTCATATAGAAAAAATGGGAAATAACGATGCAAATTTTGAGGTTTATCTTCAACCAAAACCTTACCACAATGCATAAATGCTACTCGATCACATTGTCCGGCTTCATCCATATAGGGTGTTGAAACCAGAATGGTTACACCTTCATCACGTAATTGGTGCAAGATTTCCCAGAATTCCTGGCGCGAAACCGGATCGACCCCGGTGGTAGGTTCATCCAAAATTAAAATTTTTGGAGTATGAATTAAAATACAGGACAGGGCAAGTTTCTGTTTCATACCCCCGGATAAAGCATCAGCCAGACGGTTTTTAAAAGGTCCCAGTCTGCTGAATGCATAAAGTTTTTCCATCCTCACCTGTTTTTCACCTGCAGGGACCTCAAACAAATCGGCAAAGAAATTTAAATTTTGTTCAACGGTTAAGTCCGGATATAAAGAAAATCGTTGCGGCATATAACCTACGATAGAACGTATGTAAGCTACATCTTTACGAACATCTTTTCCAGCCACATACATTTCACCCTGTTCAATAGGAAGCAGGGTACAGAGAGTGCGCATGGTAGTAGTTTTGCCGGCACCATCAGGTCCAATGAAACCAAATAGTTCACCAGATTCGATTCGGAGATTAAGATTTTCCACGGCGGTTAGTGAACCATATCGTTTCGTAAAATTTATAATTTCAATAACACCTGACATGGCTGTACTGGTTTTTTGTGCTGGTAAATTAAATTTTAGTTGAATATTGCGGTTAATAATTTACAAATTTTTAGCATTAAGGCAAGAGAAGTTCTTCGCCAGGACGGTACTCCCGTTCAAGGTGTGCTTGAATCTCAGCTTCATCCATCCACACAGGTTTGAGTTGACAGGTAGCAAAAAGGGGGGCCTGATCGGCATAATGTGGAGAATTTTTATCTTTTGTGGCACTTCCGAATTGGTGTATGCTTCGGGAAGAAACTTTTCCATTTTTATCCCAGGTTACCAGTAAAATGTAAGAGTCTCCGGCAACAGCTTTCAATTTACCCTCGGCATATTTTTCCCCATAAATGGCGTGGAGCACATCCGGACCTCCCCCCAGACCAAGGTTAAGATCACCACGAAGCAACCGATTCACCTGTTGCCACGGAACCTCAATTTTACCATAAACACGTTGAAGTTCTTTTGCTTCGGAAATCAGGGATTCGATTAATTTATCAGATTTTACATCATACTGTTCTTTGGCCAGAAAAGGTTGCAAGGCTAACACAGCCAGTGCTGCACCTCGATTTTCAGGATTGGTTCGCAAATCCCAATGGCGTAAAACCTCAACAGCTTTTTGCGCCAGATCATCATCGGGTATTTTGGCTGACAGAAGTCGTTGAATTACCTTCGCCACTATTGATTTCTTAGAATAAGCCACGTCGTATTTGTATTGATAGAATTCCTCTTCAGTAATTGAAGAATCAGAGGCAAAAAGTTCCATGGCACGGAGTGCCCGATTGGTCATGTAGTTTTCAATGCCAAAAGTAGGTGAATAATCGCCCGGGTTAGGATTTTCTGGACCAATGGTGGTCTGGAAAGGTGTGTTATTGCAATTTTGTACAAACCCCGAGGCAGGATTTAACACCTGCGGTAAACGATCAAAAGAGAGATAATTTTTCCAGAGTGTTTTGGAGGTATTTCCAGGAAGATATTGACTCCAATCGTAGTTTTCAGCACGGATGGGTAACAATGCATTGTACAAATAGTAAATATTTCCCTGATAATCTGCATAACCCATATTAAACATGGGAATGGAGCACATTTGTACCGCCTGCAACCATTCTTTAAAGTTTCGTGCTTTATTCATTCGATACCATTCTTCAACCTGACGAATATCTCCATAACCCGCATACCGGATGGCATAGGTCCCGTGCGGACGCCGTATTACCGGCCCATAGACAGACCAGAGGACTTCTTTTGAAATTGTCAGAGAAACAGGACCCAGTAATTTAACCTTTAATTTAATTCTGCGAACTTCTAAATCACGCCATTTCCCATCAAAACGATACTGGTAGGGATTCTGAGGATTCATCTCCAGAACATATACATCGATAAGATCAGGCTTATTCACTGTATGCGCCCAACCCAGATAACGATTATGACCATGCAAGACCACAGGAGTACCCGGGAAAACACCGCCTACCATATCCCAGCCTTCTTCACTGTGCAAGTGCACTTCGTACCAGGTAAAAGGGCCTTCCCAGGGTTGATGAGAATTGATAGCCAGCATGGTTTTTCCCTCAGCCGAGCGAATTGGTGACACACTGAAAGTATTCGATCCATACGGAAGCCCCCACTCCTTAAGGACAAAATAGTTATCAGAGGAGGAGGGAGTAGACAGCAAACGTTGTCGTTCCGGCGCATAGAGTTCTTTGATTACATTATGGAGGCCAAAGAACAGGGGTATTTTATGCACAAAACCAGCCACAATGTCCTTACCAGAGACAGGAAATAAGCCGGGTATCATTTTATCAGGGTGTAATAGAGCATAGCGATTGAGACCATCTGCATAAGCCTCGCAAACAGCACGAGTTTCCGGGCTTAAATCCAGATAATAGCGAGCATTGACCACATCCCAGATGCGAAAAAGCTGTACCATGTAATCATTTGCCAGGGCTTTGGTACCCATAATGGTAGCCAATTTTCCTCGTGCAGCCAGTAGTGATTTTTGTATGGTGTCAAAATCATCTTCAGCATGGGCATAAGCCAGTCCATAAGCCACATCGGCATCCGTTTTACCAAAAATATGAGGTACACCCCAGGTGTCCCGTAAAATTTTTACATCATAATACTTTTGGGTCCTGGCTAAGGGGGTAAGATGGTAATCTTCAATGGGGAGGTCTAAAAACGCAGCCACGAGCATCCCGCTCACTAAAATAACGGCAAGATGTTTAATCAAATTGCATCACTCCCTTGTTGCAATGTTATCCGTGAATAGGTTTATTCTGTCATTTTTTCAATACCCAGGTTAATTAACTTTTCGGAAAAGGTGTTAATATCCTTTACAATTTTTAATCTAAATTCAAATGTTTTTTTATTAATGATTCAATCTGGTCACGGATTTCTCGAAATTTTTGCAACCGTTCTTCTTCGTTGCCTGGTGCGGCTGCCGGGTCCTCCAGACTCCAGTGCCAGTGAATCTTGTTGGTGGGGAAATAAGGACAGGTTTCCTTTGCGTGAGG
>CAZMEG010000364.1:0-4290 GCA_964565205.1 uncultured Cytophagia bacterium | reverse complement strand
ACAATTACCGTGGCTGGAAGCCAGCGGTTAAATTTAATCATGCCAGAGCACGTTTTATTTTAACCGGTAAACATCGTAATGTAGCGTGTGAAAAATGCCATCCCACTGTCCGAGCCACCAACTTTTCCGTAAAATCAGCATTTGTAAAATACACCGGTTTACCGTTTAATAATTGCACGCCATGTCATCGAGATGTGCATAACAATCAATTTGGGCAGAATTGTAAACAGTGTCATCGTACCTCGGGGTGGAATCAAATAATCAAAGCTAATTTTGATCATTCATTGACACGTTTTCCTTTGAGAGGTCAACATCGCAGGGTTGCCTGTGTTAAGTGTCATGTTTCAGGGAAAATGAATACGCCCTTAAAATTTTCGCAATGCAGTGATTGTCACCGGGATGTGCATTTTGGCCAATTTTTGCACCGCCGTGATAAAGGACGGTGTGAAAGCTGTCATGATGTTTTTGGATTTGTTCCAGCAAAATTTAATCTGAAGGATCATGCGCAAACACGTTTTCCTTTAACAGGTGCTCATGTCAAAGTTGCCTGCAGGAAATGTCATCCGGTAGTTGATAAGAACACGCCAAGGGCACGCCGAATTTTCAGGTTTTCTAATTTAACCTGTAATACTTGCCACCAGGATATTCATAAAGGCCAGTTTGCCCATCTCATGAAAAAACAGAGCTGTGAGAGATGTCATAAAACCACAGATTGGCACACAATAAATTTTGATCATAATAAAGCCCGTTTTGTACTTACTGGAAAACATGTTGAAGTTGCCTGTAACAAATGTCACAAACGAGTTGATATTGGTACCGCCATGGAACGGATTTTATTTCGCCCCATGAATATGGCGTGTGCCGGCTGTCATAAAGATGTTCATTTCGGACAATTTAATGAAAGTGCTGATGGTACTCACTGTGAAAGGTGTCATACCTCAGCCTCATGGCAATCATTGTTGTTTGAACATAATAGAGATTCTTTGTTTAAATTAACCGGTGCCCATGTAAAGGTACCCTGTGAAAAATGTCACAAATTAGAAAAACTGGGCTCGAAAATTTTTATACGGTATAAGCCCATTGATAGGAGGTGTGTGCATTGTCATGGTTAAATGGAGACACTTGCTTTTATGTATCATGATCTTTTTTCAACAATTACAGGCCCAGCAAAATCCACACAAAAACTTAAGCATGGGATGTGAAAAATGTCATGTAACAACTTCCTGGACTGAAATTCATTTTGATCATGATCAGACAAATTTTCAACTTGCCGGCAAACACGCGCGGCTGAATTGCCAGAGTTGCCATAATATCCAGGATTTTAGTAAGATCGACGCTTCCTGCACATCCTGTCATGAAGACATTCATCAGGGAAAAATGAGCAGCGATTGTGATCGGTGTCATCAATTCCGTGGCTGGGAAATTTTAGATACAGAAGAAATTCATAAAGATACTCGATTTCCCCTGCTGGGTCGTCATGTTCTGGTGGATTGCTGGAGTTGTCATAAAAATCAGGCGCAAGGTGATTTTGCTCTGGGCACCACCGAATGTGTGAGTTGCCATCAACAAGATTACCTTGCGGTAGAAAATCCGAACCATGTAAGCAATGCTTTTTCTACCAGTTGCCAGGAATGTCATAATATGGACAACTGGCGGCCAGCTTTCTTGCCCGATCATGACTCATTTTTTCCAATTTTTAGTGGGAGTCATAGCGGGGTTTGGGATGACTGTAAAACCTGTCATCAGGAACCTGCCAATTTCAGTCAATTTACCTGTTTTAGTTGCCATGAACATAACCAGGCAAAAATGGATGATAAGCATCGTGGTATCCCTGGCTATGTTTTCGAAAGCAGCGCCTGTTTGGACTGTCACCCAAGTGGTAGCGAATCAGAACTTGGCAAAGATCATGATAGTCGCTTCTTTCCTATATACTCCGGTACGCACAGTGGCGCCTGGCAGGGGTGTAGCGATTGTCATGTGGATTCACAAAACAGACAGGTTGTTTCCTGCATAGATTGCCACGAACATAATCCAGCCAAAACCGATGCGCAGCACAGTGGTATTTCCGGTTACGTCTATGCCACGCAGAATTGTTTAAATTGCCACCCCACGGGCGAAAAGGGAGAATTTCGAGAACATGACAATCTATATTTTCCAATATTTTCCGGTAAACACAGAAATAAATGGGACAATGATTGCTCCATTTGTCACATCGATCCTAACAATCGTAAAGTATTTTCATGTTTTAATTGCCATGAACACAATCAATCAAAAATGGATGATAAACATCGTGAGGTCAGAGATTATGTTTATGAAAGTCAAGCATGTTATGAGTGTCATCCTACCGGGAGGGAAGAAGATGATTAAAAAATTGACCTTAATTATGATATTCTTTGCCATGATTACAACGATTGAAGCCAAACCCTTTGTAGGCCAGGTGAAATATATATCTCTGGATATTTATTATGTTAACCTTGGTAAAAAGCAGGGCGTAAATGAAGGGGATACCCTTTCTGTCATAAGAAACAGAAATCTCGTGGGTAAATTGAGAGTCATAAAAGTTGCAAATTACTCGTGTGCCTGTAAGTTGATAACCAGAAAAAATAAAATAAAGCTGGGTGACCAGGTGGTTGCTCTAAAATCTGGATTGCTAAATAATTCAGAAATTCTAAGCCCTCAAAAAAGACGGAAATATGGACCCTACTTCCAGAACAACAAATTAAAAGGTAGTATCGATTTTCAAACCCTGTGGTTTAATGATATGAGTAACACAGATATCGATTATAGTCAGCAAGCGTTAGTAAGTAAAATAGAGATAGAAAGATTATTAAACACTCCTTTACGCTTATCTATGCGATGGCGTACCAGAAGACATCACCGGGAAACAACCTTTAATAACCGGATAGCAACGGATGAATGGCGTCACCATATCTATGAACTTGGATTAATTTATGAACCTGAAAATTCTCCAGTAGAATTTGCCATGGGCCGTTTTCTGGACCACAGAGTGCGCGGGATTGGTTTTGTGGATGGTGCGTTATTTTCTGTAAAACTAAATCCCCGCTGGAGGATTGGTCTGGTAGGAGGCACAGAACCGGGACTGAAAAATTTAGACTTTCGCACCGATGAACAAAAGTTCGGCGTTTTTATAAATCATGAGCGAGGTGACTATCAAACTCAAAAAATTTCATCGACACTGGCTTTTTCAGGTAGATATCATTCCGGTGAGGTGAGTAGAGAATTTTTTTATTTACAAAATAACTACTGGCGAGGAGGAAAATTTTCCATTTATCAATCCGTGGAAATTGACATCAACCGGGGCTGGAAAAGAAGACTCCAGAATGCCTCTTTACAAATCAGCAATTTCTTTCTAAGTCTTCATTACACACCCTATGATAATATAACGGTAAATTTATCTTACGATGCTCGAAAAAACATTCGTTTTTATGAAAACCGCTCTATTCCTGACAGTCTGTTTGATGAAACCATTCGGCAGGGCATTCATACCGGTTTCACCATCCGGTTACCTCGCCAAGTCCGATTTTCAGGTAATTTTGGTGTTCGTCTGCGCAAAGGCCATTTAAAAAACACAATTTCTGCATCAGGAGCTCTTTACGTGCGAAATTTATTAAAACACGTTTCCATGTCCACCAGGCTTTCTTATTTTTCCTCAATGTTTACGACAGGTTATCGACCCTCCCTGGATATTCGGATACCCCTACAAAGAGAATTCACTTTAAGACTGGGCGGCGGTAGTTATATTTATAAACTGGGTAATTCAACATCCTCAAATCACTGGCTTGAAGTCGATGCGGATTATTATTTTAATCGCTGGTTTTTTGGAAGCCTTGGCTATCGTTACTTCATAACCAATCAATTAAAATCTGGGCGCTTTTTTCTGGAAACGGGAGTTCAGTTTTGAATTGGCATTCAAAAACAAAGAAATTCGGCACACAGTCATATATTGTGTAATTCCCCCTTGAATAGAGCAAAATCAACATCCCCCTAAATCCCCCTTCAAAGGGGGATTTTTAAAATGTAACAGAATTTAACAAAATTCAATGAGCTTTGATAACGAAAAGTTCCAGGCCGTTTGATTACTATTTTATGTGCTCTGAGTTAAAGGCCCCATACCGAGGTTCTTTGACACTTTTAGCGGAAAGCTTGAAAATGATCCGTGTAATACCCCTTCGATAAATTCACCATAATTCTGTAGAAATCTATTCATGGTTTTTCTGCTAATATCCTGAGTCTGGTTGAAACTATTTAGTGCTAAAACTATTGCGTCTC
>CAZMEG010000363.1:599-4303 GCA_964565205.1 uncultured Cytophagia bacterium | reverse complement strand
GTATTCGCTGGAGGGGTTAAGAGGGTTGCGGTCGAAAACCACATCGATGGAAGGGCGAGTATGAAACCTTTCGACAGGTTCTCCGAAACGAATATAAGTTTTACCGCGATCCGTTTGCCAGCCAGCAATGCCCTTCTCTGGAAATCCAAACCGCAGACTGGCATAGGCAATTCGCCCATAATGCTCCAGGAGGCGCTCATTATAATCGGTTAAAAATAACGGGTCACGCTGTTTCCAGAAAACCGAAACAAATTGCTTACGACTGGAATCATCCAGCGTTGCATATTGCTCTTTCAAATCCGAATTTAAAAGGGGCTCAATTGACTCATAAAAAGCCAGCTCTTCTTTCGACATATGCTGTTTTGCGCGATTATAATATTCAAAGGCTGAAGCTTCGTTGCCCATTTTATGAAAAGCCAAACCCAGGAAAAGATAATAATCTTTGTTTTCAGGTTGCGCTTTAATTGCTTTTTGCAAATAATCGACCATATTTACGTAATCCCTGAGTTCATAATACATTAAAGCCAGATGATAATAGGCTTCGGAATAGTCCGGTTTTATTTCGATGGCCTTTTTGAAATAGGAGGCTGCCTCTTCCATGTCTTTCATGGCATAATCATCAAAATAAAAAATGGTGGCCTCGTGGGGACTGATCATATCTTTATACCAGAGCATATCTTTTTCTTTTAAAAGCCCCAGATAAAAATAGGCTTCTGCATTTTTTGGATCCAGCTTCAAAACCTTTTTAAAACGACTCCTGGCCGCCCCTTTCATATCCTTTTTTAATAATAAGTGAGCCATGGTCAAATGGTATTTTATATTTTTTGGCTGCAATTGCAGGGCCTTTTCCAGGGCATAAGTGGCATCCATACGCCCTTCGATCGTTCCTTTCTTCATAAAAGCTACAGCCAGTTGATAATAAGCTTCGGCAAATTTCCGATCCTTTTTGATAGCCTTTTTGAAAGCTTTAACGGCGGATTGTATTTCACCGGCTTGCAGGTACTGTTGTCCCAGGTAAAAATATTTTTGAGCTTCCGGTTTAGTCGTTTCATGAGCACTAATTAATCCAATAAAAAAACCAAAATAAAAGAATATGAATAAACTCTGGAATTGCATGGATCGGACTTAAATTTTTATTTAACTTATAAAAAAAATCAAATTGATGCAATTAAAATTTACTTGCATCTTAGTTCTGGCTTCCTAAATTACATTTCCATGAAAATCGGAGTGATTTCTGACACACACGGCTATATTCAGCCTGCGGTTTTTAATATTTTTTCAGATGTTGATTTAATTCTTCACGCCGGGGATATCGGCAACGAGGATGTCATTACGGCTCTTGAAACTCTGGCCCCGGTAAAAGCCATACATGGCAATGTGGATGTTTTTCCTATTCTGTCCAAATATCCGGAAACTTTAACTCTTGAATTAAAAGGCGTTTCAATTTTTATGATACATCAATTTATAGGTTTATATAAGCCAGAGATTCAGAGAGCCCGAGAAGTTTTCTCTAAAAAACGCATCGATGTTTTAATCTTTGGCCATACCCATCAAGCGAAAATCGAAAATAAAGACCAGACTTTGCTTCTCAATCCAGGGGCAGCCGGTAAACCCCGTTTCACACTAAAGCCTTCGGTTGGTTTATTGTACATTAACAATGAAAGAAATATTCACGCTGAGATTTGCTATCTTTGACGGGTCTTTTTTATTAACATTTCGTTGCCCAAAGGTAAAGAACCAAATCTCTTGTAGAATGTACTCAAATACGCCTGGAACTTAGCTTCCACTTCTTTTACCGACATCCAACGTATCAACAAAACTTCTTCATTTACTTCCAAAACGGGTAAAATTTTTGACAGAAAGTTTGCCGCGCCACGACGCAAGTTACTGGTGTACCCGTAGTAAAACATGGCACTCTTACCTTTTGGATAACTGAGTAACCCACCTTTAACTTTAACCTGAAAAAGGCCTGGCGCCTCCGGAAATTTTTCTTTAATTTGCTCAAAAGCAACCCAATCGGAAAATTTGTTCATAAGTAATTTGAATAAGTCCAGGATTGTGGTGTATAATCAATGGTTTTGAATTTGCGGGAATGTGTGGGAATCGAACCCACCCATCCCGACGTAAGTCGGGACGCAACGGTTTTGAAGACCGCGGGCGCCACCAGGCAACCATCCATTCCCGAAAATTTTTAAAAATATAATTATATTTCACAACTTTCACAATATTTTTTCTGTCTAATTAACTGGAACCAATTAAAAATTAAATTGTCAAACAATTACTACCAATAGTTAATATCCAAAATTTCTTGAAAAAATGAACGTAGAAACTCAGCTTAATTCAGGTGCAAATTATTCTGAGGAAATTATTCCGCTTCAACGTTTTACCACTTCAGATAAATTGAAGGGCGAGATACGAAGGCGTATTCAATCAAGAAAGGCAGCCAACTGGAAATTTATCAGGCTTTACTGTCAGGGACAATTTATTCATTTACTTTTTGAAATGAAAACAGCCTGATATTTTCCCGTTTAATCCTGGATGACAATAATATTACCGGGATTTTCCTGAGTTACTCTCCCAACGATTCGAGCAGAAGCAACACCCTGAGATTTTAAATTATCAAGCAATTCTTCTGCAACTTCTGCAGATATAGCGATGAGCAATCCACCAGAAGTTTGCGGATCGTAAAGTACTCTTATAAAATCTTCCGATAATTTTTCATCTAATTGGACATGCCCTTTGAGATATTCCCGATTGGTAACATCTCCCTGGGTTAAATAACCCTGAGCAGCCAACTCTTCTACTCCCGAAAAAACCGGAATATTCGAGGCATAAAAGACCAGACCCACACCACTCTCCTGGGCCATAGCCCAGGCATGACCTAATAGCCCAAAGCCGGTAATGTCTGTACAGGCATGGGCACCAAATTCAATAGCAAGACGAGAAGCTTCACGATTTAAAGCCATCATGGCATCAATTACTTCTCGATATAATTGATCCGGGATGGAATTCAGTTTCATAGCAGTGGTTACGATACCGGTGCCAAGCGGTTTGGTAAGAATTAAGGCATCGCCAGGTTGCGCACCAGAATTGGTTAAAATCTTTTGGGGATGTATTTTTCCGGTTACGCTAAGGCCGTATTTCATTTCTTTGTCTTCAACAGAGTGGCCTCCCACAATCACACATTCAGCTTCTTTTGCCTTAGCATATCCACCCCGTAGAATTTCAAGCAAAATTTTGGAGGGTACGGTAGATTTTGGATAACAAACAATGTTCATAGCCGTCAAGGGTTCGCCGCCCATGGCATAAATATCCGAAAGAGAGTTCGCCGCAGCTATGGCACCATAGACATAAGGGTCATCCACGATCGGGGTGAAAAAATCCACGGTTTGAACCAGAGCCATGTCATCCTGAAGACGGAAAACTCCAGCATCATCAATAGTGTTGATACCCACCAGTAAGTCAGGATGTTCGGATTTGGGTAATTTATTTAAAATTTGCCGCAACTCCGTTGGGCTTAACTTGGAGGCTCAACCAGCACAGGCAACAGTATGGGTTAATCGAAAAATTTCTTCTTTGCTGTGATTGCTCATATAGATCCTTTTAGTTTAATTAAACCTCACCTCAAAATAAAAATTTTTTAGAAACAATCAAGCACAAAATTTTTGTTGAATTTTTTAAATCAAAATATAAATTAATAAACA
>CAZMEG010000363.1:0-589 GCA_964565205.1 uncultured Cytophagia bacterium | reverse complement strand
TCAATTTAGCCTGTTCATTTAGAAGCCATATCCCGGCTTATTATAAACATAAGGATGAATCGCCTGAAGTAAATAAAGTAATTTCTGCGGACTCATTAAATTTAGAATTATTGGAGTGGGCCATTTTTGCAGAAACCAACAACCAGCGGATTCGATTAGGTTTAGAGCCTTACAAATTTGATCCAAATTTACAAAAAGCGGCGCGTCTACATTCTGAAGAAATGGTGAATCTTGAATATTTTGATCATTATTCACCAAAACCCAATAATAGAACTCTTCAAAAAAGACTACATAAAGAGGGAATTGATAACGGCATTGCAGGGGAAAACATAGCGGTTCATCCTCTGGTAAAAAAGCTGGAAGTAGTGTACATGCAAATATCAAGTCTTAATTCAAATTCCCGGTATTCCTGGCGAAATTATGGTACGCCTTATTCCTACAAAAAGTTTGCGGAAGATTTAGTGAAAAGATGGATGATGAGCCCTGGCCACCGCAACAATATCCTTAGCCCGTTTTTTAAATATCTGGGTGTAGGGTGTGCTAAAGCAATGTTTAACAATCAAGAAGTAATTTATGTTACACAGGACTT
>CAZMEG010000362.1:0-4317 GCA_964565205.1 uncultured Cytophagia bacterium | reverse complement strand
CCAGAAAATTTATTAAAAGAGAGCGGGCGCGGTATTTTTATTTTAAAGTCGCTGATGGATGAAGTGGAGTTTTCTTTTAATAGTAGTGGCACCATTTTAAAAATGGTCAAGAGTAAAAAGTAGTCCAGGTCATGGCAAAGATTTTTGAGATTCTTCAGGCAGCAAATCCAAAGAGATGGAGGAGAGTTTATCTCCCAGGGTACCGAGTTTTCGAGCCGAATCTTCATATTTATTTTTTGCATTGGTAAGGTGAGTCCCTAAAACATCAAATTCCTTGCTAAACTGCTGCAAATCTCCCTGCAATCGGGACAGATACTGCACAATCTTTTTTGCACTTTTTTCAATTTGCATGCCTTTTAATCCCAGACTAATTACTACCAGATGGGCATAAAAGCTATTAGGTGAAACCGGTACCACCTTTTTATTGAGAGCGTAAAGATAAATAGGCTCCTTTTCGTCCCCCAGGGTATCCGATTTGATAATCATTTCATAGTAAATATTTTCCGCCGGTACATACATCAGGGCAAAGTCATAGGTGCCTTCATCGGGCAAAATATAGCGGTGGGCGATCTCGTCGATGCGGTTTCGAACATCCTTAATGAAATTGCGGTAGGCGCTCTTTTTTTCCTGCTCGGTGGAAGCCACGGTAAATTTACGAAAATTCTCCAGGGGAAACTTGGAATCTACCGGAACCAACCCTCCAGAAGTGCGTATGATGGCATCCACTGTGTAACCATTACGAAAGCGATATTGCATCTGGTAGGCATCATTCGGTAATACCTGACGTAACAGATCTTCAAGGAGAAACTCGCCTACACCTCCACGGATTTTAGGGGACCTCAGAATTTCATCCAGGCGGGAAACACTTTGCCCTAATTCTTTGATCTCCTGAGTTGCCCTGGTTAATTCTCCCAGATTCTTTTGCACTTCACCAATCACTCGAGCGGCATTATCCAGACGTGAACCGACCTGCCCCGTGGTATTTTGAATCTGTTTGGTGAGAGCTTCCATTTGCTTTTGCATAATGTCGGTCGTATTTTTTAAAGTTTGAAATAGCACATCCGTGGTATGCTTTAAGCTGTTGTTGACATTACGGTTCTGTTCGGAAATAGAATTGCGCAGAAAGAAAATTGACATAATTAATATGGTAAAAATAATGAGTACAATGATTAATTCAATGCTCATGGGTATTAGCTCTACTTTTGTTCAAGTTAAAATGTGGATTAATGTACACCAAATAAAATTCAAAATCAAACATTTAATCTGCCCTGGCCGCGGTGAGGGCGAAAACTTGCCTTGCACCAGCGTTCAATAATCGGAGAGCACATTCCTGCAGTGTGGCCCCAGTAGTAAAAACATCATCGATTAAAATGACTGTTTTACCACTGATTTTTCCCTTCTGGGAAACCCGAAACGCACCCACCACATTGGTTCTCCGTTGTTCAGCATTGAGCTTTGATTGCGGTGTGGTATTACGAATTCTTTTTAAGCAATCATTTTCTACAGGTATGAGTGTTTTTTGCGAAACAATTTTAGCAAGCAAAACACTCTGATTGTAACCTCGTTCACGCATTCGAATTTTATGTAAGGGCACTGGAATCAAATACTGTGCGCTTTGTAAACGGTTATTCTGAATTACTAAGCCAGCCATGGCTTCACCAATTTTGCGGGTCAAAGATGGTTTTCTGTAAAATTTCATTTCATGAATAATTTTTTGCAATCGCTCATCATAAGACCAAACGGACCAGACTCCGGAAAGAGGTGGTAGAGTACCCAAGTTATTCTCAAGCAAAGGTAAATTCATCCAGCATTCAGAACATACCAGATATTCACAGGTTTTCAAATGGCTCTCACAGAGAATACAGTAAGGAGGATAGACGAAGTTGATAAAAGCTTCAAGTACAGGTTTTATTATTTGAACAGCCGTTGGTAAATCAGACATTTTGATCATTCTACAACAATGCGTCCGGTTTCCCCATGAATTCCACAGTAGTAATCGAAAGTGCCACCCCGGTTAAAAGTATGGGTTCCTGTTTCACCGCCATCCAGCGTAAGATTAAATTCAGTAGTAGGGTTCATGGGTTTTCCGCTATCCACGGTATGGACTTCGTTATCTTTGTTAATCCAGGTCACGGTTCTTCCTTTTGAGACTGTCAAGGTCTGTGGCACAAACTTTCGATTTTGAATCCAGACCTCATTTTCACCACGCATTTCAGGGGCCAGGGGATTATTATCCCCACAACTTAATAAAATTAAAAGCGCTACCATCAACAAAGCGAGATGTAAATTATTCTTCTTCATTGCTTCTCCAGGTTCATCGTTACTCAGGTAATATAACTCCCCTCAATTTGCCAAATTTTTTATAGGCTAAGATGCTCATCCCGGCAGGAATAGTCATAACAAAAAATTGTGGATTGGCTAAAATCGCAAATGCAATTGCCAGAACGATAGAAGCATAGGTGATGACTTTTCCCCAGTGAATTATGGATTTTGGATCGTTCAGATTAATTCGATAGTGACAGAGAAATATCAGGGCTGCAAAGAAAAGCAAGACGATTTCCTGAGGGTAAAGCTGCAGGGTATTTCGTAAAAAAATCACACAGGCAGTCAGTAAACAGACATAAACATAAACTCGACTCCCTTCTGGTCGCAAAAAAACTACTGTTGTGTTCTTCCGGGGTTGAGCTTTTTGATCATTTTCATAATCCAGATAATGAAAAAAGATCATAATACCTATGTAAATAAGTCCCATCCCAAACGCGTTAATCAGGGCCACCCGGTTTATGTTGTAAACCTGAGCATAATAACTGCCCAGAACCAGCAGAAATATGCCGGCGAATCCTCCTAACCATTCTCCTAAAAATGGGCGATAAGCAAAACGAAACGGCGGCAGTGAATAAAATAAGCCAGCTAAATAGCCGGGAATTAAAAAATAAAATACAATTTGGGGGTTAATCGTTTTCCATGACAGAGTAATTAATATCAGTAAAATCACATGGGAAACAAAAAACGCTTTCCAGAGATCCTGAATGGTTAAAAGGCCGGCCTGAAGGACCTTACTCCCCCCCGATTTTTTACTTTTTAAATCTACCAGATCGGCTCCACTCTTCCAGTCCATAATTTCATTGAAGATATGAGTGGGATATCCCTGAATCAACATGGCGGTGAGGAGAACCAGAAAAAACGCGATCCAGTTTATTTGATGGGTCTGGTAAACCGCCAGGGCCGTGCCAATTAAACTGGCCGAGAAGGACCAGACGAGTACAGGCAGGATACGGAACAACATGAAGTAGCCTTTTATCTTTCGACGCATTTTTGTTCAGGGATGTCTTTAAGTATTGTGTTGGAAATTTAGAACAAAATGTAACAAATGCAAGGGGATTTTTTCCTTGCTCACGCCACTGATTTATGAATTATTTTATCTTAATTTTTGTTAATTTTTCATCAAAAATCTTGCAGATTACCGGTTCAATTTTAAATTAGTTCATTATTTTTTGAAAAGAACCATAACCATGGATGGGTGTGCAAAATGGCAGCAGATTCCAATAGTTTTCCGAGAAACACAATTGAACAGGCTTTCATGGTGAAGAAGGGATGGGAGGCCTTATATAAAGAAATGAAAGTGCCCAATCTTACTCTGGAGGAATTTAAAAATGAAATAAAACAGGCATTAGACAAAATTGAGCAAGCAGAAAAATTAAAGGAACTTAAGAGCAAAGCCATTCTGGAAAGAAATAAAGCCTTAACACGGGTTTGGAATCTTACCAAACGAATTCGTAATGCTGCCAAAGCTACTTTTGGAGACAATTCCATACAACTGGAAAAATTTGGTTTAAAATTAAATTCCACCAGAGGCACATCAAAGAAATAGAATTGCAATTTTTTTTTATGTAGTCAACTCCCTGGAAAGATTCTGATGCGCAAAGAATCTCATGAGGTTGTTTTTTAGTTAATTGTTCGTAGTTAGTTAAGTGTTTCTACCTGCAAAGTAGTCACCTACCTCACGAGACTGTCGAAAATTTAAAAAAATAGTCCGAAGGCGTCCGCGCCGAGGACTTACAGGCACGAACTTGTTGAAGAACTCGGCGAGACGCCTTCGCGCTAGACATTTTCGACAGTCTCTGAGAACTTTTAAAATACATGGACAAACGAGACGTTTGTTGTTTGGTTTGTACCTCACTCGCCTCGATTGAAAAGTTAGGAAGATAAAAAAAGTTTTGCATTAGAATATCTCATGTGTTATTTTATCTCCTGAATAATTTATTATTTGTTAATTTGTAATTTTTTAAATTTTGAATAATTAGGCTTGTGGAGTAA
>CAZMEG010000361.1:0-4322 GCA_964565205.1 uncultured Cytophagia bacterium | reverse complement strand
GTACTATAGTATTAATTGTTTATTTAATAAAATTTTTACAAAAAATTAAAATGCTTGGATCAAAATGAGGTGGTGATAAAATGAGGTTATTAACGTTTATGATAACCTATTTTACGAATAGATCTTGGGTTGTGATATCTTTATTGTTGGTTGGCAGCCCGGCTTATCTTATGGCCTGCCCAGTCTGTTTTGGCAGAGTAGAAGGACCCATCAATGCAGCTATTGCCGGAGCTATTTTTTTATTGTTAGGCACGACCGGATTGGCATTAAGCGGTATCGTTTTCTTTTTTATCCGTATGTATCGTTTTCACTCTCAAGATTATAGAAAGAGTAAAATTGCTGTGAACGAGGATGGTAAAATTGTACTAAATAGACACGAAGAATTAAAGAATTATCAATGTAATTAAAAGGAGGTGTGGGATGCCTGATATTAGTAAATATCTGGGTCTTCCGCCCGCCGCTTCTGCCCACGCTTATAAAATTGATTATGTAATTGGCCTCGTACATTGGTTAATGCTGGCTTTATTTATTGGCTGGGGTATATATTTTATTTATGTATTGTTTCGTTATAAATCTTCCAAAAATCCAGTGCCCAGTTATCAGAGTACAAAAGGAACTCTGGCGAAATTTCAGGAGATAGCCGTTGTAATTGCCGAGGCTGTGCTTCTTGTGGGTTTCTCCATTCCAGTTTGGGGTGAATTGCGACATGATATGCCCAGCGATCCTGATCGAATTGAGTTGAGAGTAGTAGCTGAACAATTTGCTTGGAATATTCATTACCCGGGTCCCGATGGTAAATTTGGACGTACAGATATTAAACTTGTGGATGTACAAACCAATCCTCTGGGTTTAGATCGAACCGACCCGGCTGCCGCCGATGATATAGTGACCATTAATGAAATGCATGTACCGGTGAATAAATTAATCGTAGTTCATCTCTCCTCAAAGGATGTGATCCACAGTTTCAATTTACCCCATATGCGAGTAAAATTGGATGCAATCCCCGGGTTAAGCATGCCTATCTGGTTTCGACCGGTACGAACGGGTGAATTTGAAATTGCTTGTGCACAACTTTGTGGTCTCGGACATTATCGCATGCGTGGTTTTCTGATTGTAGAAACCCAAGAGGAATTTAATAAATGGATACAGGAACAGGAGAAAATTTAATAGCTGAATTATTCTAATGATTTAAGTAAATGGAGGAGCTAATGTGGCTTCATTTAAGCGACCTCTTGATGAAAATAAATAGAAAACTTCAGGCCTATTACGAATTAACCAAGCCAGGTGTCACCGGGATGGTAGTGATCTCCGCATTTGCCGGTTTTTATTTAGGTTCTCAAGGATCGCTCAATCTAAAGCTCTTATTTCATACCTTGTTAGGCACGTTTCTGGTCTCTGGAGGTACAAATGCACTCAATCAGTTGATGGAACAAAGAGAAGATGCACGCATGAAAAGGACACGGAGGAGACCGTTGCCGGCCGGTAAAGTTACACCCAATGAGACAAAAATCTTCTCATCCCTCATCTCTGCTTTAGGAGTTTTTATTTTATTCTTTTTGGTGAAACCTCTGGTAGGTGGACTGGCCGCCTTAACTTTAATATTATATGTTTTCATTTATACTCCACTTAAGAAGAAAACCACGTTATCTACTTTCATTGGATCAGTGCCCGGTGCGTTACCGCCGGTAGGGGGCTGGGTTGCATCGCACGGTACCCTTGATATAGGAGCGTGGATATTGTTTGGTATACTCTTCTTCTGGCAAATACCCCATTTCCTGGCCATCGCCTGGTTATATCGTAACGATTATGCCCGAGGGAATTTTAAAGTTATCCCTTTAATTGATAAGGATGGAGCAGTTACAAGTATTCATATTATTATCAATTGCTTAGCTCTTCTAATCTTAAGCCTGATGCCAACATTTTTTAAATTGACAGGCTATTTATATTTTGTTGGGGCTCTGCTTATAAGTCTCGGCTTTTTATATACAGGTATAATTCTGGCCCGCCAAAAAACTTATGCCAGAGCAAGACAATTACTTTTAGCCTCTGTATTTTATCTGCCCCTGTTAATTTTTTTGATGACAATTGATAAATTTTAATTTGATATGCAAGATTTAGAGAAACAACAAAAAATATTTAAACGCTTATTTTTATTATTATTCAGTTTGCTGTTTTTAAGCTTAAGTCTAGCCTTTTCTATTTTTTTCCTTATCAAATTTCCTGATTACAATTCATCCAAACTACCAGTGTATGGCAATGTCCCAGAATTTACTCTCATTAATCAAAATGGACAAAATTTTTCAAGCAAAGATTTAAATGGTAAAATCTGGGTGGCTGATTTTATTTTTACCAATTGTGGTAGTTCATGCCCTCTTATGACACTTCATATGTCCGAATTACAAAAAGCACTGCCTAAAACCTGGCAGGTACGTTTGGTCTCTATTACGGTTGATCCGGAGCGAGATACTCCTGAAGTTTTATCTCAATATGCAAATAATTATGGTGCGGATACCAATTTATGGTATTTTTTAACCGGAGATAAGCAAACAATTGTCCATTTAGCACAGGATGGTTTCCATCTCGGTGTGGGAGAGGTTACTTATTCACGTACTAACGTGAATAAAGATGAAATACTGCATAGCATTAAATTCGTCCTTGTGGATCAAAAGGGACAAATCCGGGGGTATTATAATGGCACCGATAAAGAACTGGTGGAGAACATTTTACATGATATCAAAAAACTAAGAAAAAACGCCGCTACGTGATTACCATTTCAGATTTACCCACCGTAAACGCTACATAAACGGAATAATACGGTGAGTTTAGGCGTTGCCTTTTCCAATAAAGTGAGAAATCTTAGATAGATCTGAATCAAATTCGATTTTATTCTCTGAACTTCAAAGACTAGCTCATCGTGCACTTGCATGATCATCTTACTTGGCCTAATCTTATTTTAATAAAAAAAACAATTTATCTCAAGTATTCGAAACTCCCCAGCACCCACCAATCTGGCAAGGCTATGACCTTTGGATGAATCTGATATATTTCTCTCCCCGGATAAATGAGATAACCAAGGGGAAGATGGGGATGATCGGAAAGAAACGAGAGGAGGCCTGAGATGTCCCGTTTGCTAATTTCGGTGGTAGCTTTGATTTCAAAGGGCAGGACTTTACCGTTAGCCTCGATAATCAAATCTACTTCGGCGCCATCCTGCGTACGCCAGTAAAAAGCATCAAAAATCGCTCCGGAATTATATAAGATTTTAAGCAGCTCTATCGAGACAAAATTTTCATAAATAGTTCCAAAATATTGAAGTTCTCTGGCGATTTCATTACTAAAGTTTGTGTTCAGAGCATTGTGAAGCAGTAACGGATCAATGGCAAGGATTTTATTTTGCTTGACCAGTCTTTTCTTCGGATTTCTGTGATAGACCTCCAATGTCACAATTAACATCATGGCTTTTAACTGATAGAGAAAGTTATCAATGGTGGGTTGACTGACCCCCACTTCTCGGGCAAGGCTGTTTTTATTCAATAGTTTTCCACTATGAATAAAAATTAGCCGTACAAACTTTTCAAAAGCCGAAAGGTTTCTGATCTGGAATTGTTCAATTAAAATTGGAAAAACATAGGTGGTTAAATAGTCACGAATCCATCGGATGCGAAATTCACGATCGGAGGCCAGGGCGGGAAGCGGATAACCACCCCAGACCAGCATGTTTTCTCGCAAGCGATGGATTTGAATATAATCAACCGTTTCAGGTATAGTGAAATTCTTATCCTCAGAATCAATGAGATGGTTTAATCCACAGTAGTTAGTACCACCACTTTGTTCGGAAAAAGAAAGGGGTAGAAGGGTTAATAAAGCAATTCTTCCCGCTAAGGATTCTTTGATTCTTCGCATGAGCAGGTAATTGCCCGAATTGGCAATACAAATTTTTGTAGGTCTACCTTCATTTTCATCAATTAATATCTTTAATGCGTCAAAAACTGCTGGTACTTTGGCAGGCTCGTCAACGAAAAGAAATCGGTCCGGATGATAATGACTTTTAAGGTAACCGTAAGGATCTCTTTTGATCTCCTCTCTTACGATAGGATCATCCAGTGAGATATAGACGCCTGGATATTCCTTTAATATTTCTTTTAAAATATAGGATTTACCAACCTGCCGGGGACCAATAAGTGCGCAAGCCCGCTCTTTTTGAATTCTTTCAAGTAAAGTGGTTTGTATATGTCTTTTCATGATGTTAAATATATTTAATCATAATTTAAAATTCAAGCTTATTTTTTAAATTATAACTAAAAAGTCGGAGGGATGGAAAG
>CAZMEG010000360.1:0-4339 GCA_964565205.1 uncultured Cytophagia bacterium | reverse complement strand
TATTAAATGTGTCCTCGATTAGTAACTCTCTTAAATTGAGTCGTGAAGTTGTTCAGGATTACATTAGATATCTTCGTGAGGCTTATTTGATCATGTTAACACCACGTTTTGCTCCGGCCATTGAAACATCCCTGCGTGCCAATCCAAAGGTTCATGTGATGGATGGCGGACTTCTTCATGTTTTTTCTAATTTATCTTCTGGAAAGCGGTTGGAATCGATTGTAGCTCGCCATATCTTTTTCAAAAATCCACAATATTTTCGTAATCGTTATGAAGTGGATTTCATCATACGTACCAATGAAGAAATTTTGCCCATTGAAGTGAAATATAAAGAACATGTCGACAAGAAAGATTTAACCGGTTTAAAAGCTTTGAAATCCAAAGCCAGATTCCATCGAGCCATCCTGGTAACGAAAAATCTTCGGAATATCCAGGAAGAGATAATTTACCTCCCGGCTCATATATTCCTGGCTCTTATATAATCCCCAACTGTGTCAGCTTTTCACTTGCATGTTGCACTTAATTTCATTAAAATTAATGCTACGTGAACCAGAAATGGATTAAACCATGGAGCTGAATCTTAAAAATAAAGTGGTTATGGTAACTGGTGCCAGTCGAGGTATCGGGAAAGCCATTGCCATGGGCTTTGCTCAGGAAGGGGCTCGTTTGAGTATTTGTGCCCGAACCCGTGAAACCCTGGAAGCATCTGCTGATGAGATGCGTCAGTTTGGTGTGGAAGTTCTTGTCAAAACCGCAGATGTTACCAAGGGGGAAGAGGCACAGGCGTTCGTTAAATCAACCCTTGACCATTTTGGCAGAATTGATGTCCTGGTAAATAACGTGGGAGGAAGTCGCAAAACTCCTACCCTGGAAATTTCCGATGAAGAATGGCACCAGTTGCTGGATTTAAACGCCGTATCCGCTGCAAGAATGTGCCGCTTAGTGCTTCCGACCATGATTCAGCAGAGAGGAGGGGTCATTATTATGATTTCATCCATTTACGGGCGTGAAAGTGGCGGACACATCACGTACAATGCCGGCAAGGCTGCCGAAATAAGTCTGGCTAAAGCGCTGGCGCGTGAATTTGCTCCTTACAATATCCGGGTGAACAGTGTTGCACCGGGTTCCATTCTTTTTCCCGGAGGAAGCTGGGATCGTCGGCAGAAGGAGAATCCAGAAAAAATCGCTGAATTTATCAGGCAGGAGTTGCCACTGGGGCGTTTTGGCAAACCCGAAGAGATTGCGAACGTTGTGGTGTTCCTGGCTTCGGAAAGAGCCAGCCTGGTCACCGGGGCCTGCATAAATGTGGATGGTTGTCAGTCACGATCAAATATTTAACTTCAGACTGAGGAAATGCAATTTCAAAAATTAACTTTTGAGAATCGCCATGGATTTAAATTGGCCGCAAGACTGGATTTTCCCATTGTTGAGCCTCATGCTTTTGCCCTCTTTGCCCATTGCTTTACCTGCACAAAAAATTTAAAAGCCGTAGGGCATATCAGTAGAGCTTTAAATCAACAAGGCCTTGCCGTTTTACGTTTTGATTTCACCGGCCTTGGTGAAAGTGAAGGAGATTTTGCCGAAAGCACTTTTTCATCCAATGTGGAAGATCTGGTTGATGCGGCAGAGTTTTTAGCCAAAAATTATGAGGCTCCCCAACTTCTGGTTGGGCATTCACTGGGAGGTGCTGCTGTATTACAAGCCGCTGCACACATCCCTTCCTCAAGAGCCATTGCCACCATTGGCGCCCCCAGCAATCCTGCTCATGTGACTAAATTATTGCGTTCTGCTATTCCTTCAATAGAAGCCAGAGGAGAAGCTGAAGTGAATCTGGCCGGTCGTACTTTCCGTATTAAGAAAAAATTCCTGGACGATCTGGAACAAACGCACATGGAAGAAATTATTCGAAGTTTGAAAAAAGCCCTGATTATCTTTCATTCTCCTGTAGATAATATTGTGGGCATTGAAAATGCGGCCCGGATTTTTCAGGCAGCTAAGCACCCCAAAAGCTTCATTTCTCTTGATCAGGCCGATCACTTACTTAGCCATGAAAAGGATGCTCTGTACGTGGGAAAGGTTCTGGCTACCTGGGCTGAGAAATACCTGGGATTTGAGAAGGTAATTAAAAAGCCTGAAGAATTGCGGGGGACATGGCTGGTAGTTCGCACCGGGGAATCCGGTTATGTTACGGAAATTCGGACAAACAAACATGCTTTAATTGCTGATGAACCCGTATCGGTAGGTGGTACTGATCTTGGACCTTCACCTTATGAATATCTTCTGGCTTCTCTGGGTGCCTGTACTTCCATAACCCTACGAATGTATGCCGATCGAAAATACTGGCCCCTGGAGTCGATCGAGGTTTATTTGCGCCATCAAAAAATTCATGCGGAAGATTGTAAGGAGTGTGAAATTAAAGAGGGCAAAATTGATCAGATTGAAAGGGAAATCAAACTTGTTGGCAATTTGACTGGCGAACAGAAACAACGTTTATTGGAAATTGCCAGCAGGTGTCCTGTACACCGAACGCTGCATTCGGAGGTACGGGTTGTAACAAAACTGAGAGAGAAATAAATTGTTAGCCCGCATTATTCCTGGTAGAGAATATTCTCCAATTGTTTTTTAATTCTGGTGTTTAATTGTTGGGGAGTCTCAATTCGTGAGATACGTTGTCTTAATAATTGTTTGACTTCTCTTTGAATGGTTAACGTTTTAAGGCAGTTTTTGCACTTTTTTAAATGTTTCTTTAATACCCATCGAATCACCCAGTTTTTTAATTGGCCATCCGCATAGGCAGCCAGGTACTTTTCGTTTTTGTAGCAATTCATTTTCTGTTTTCATCTCCTTTATTATCTTAGATTCAATGCTTATAACCACAAATCCGTGCATTTCATTCCGTCATTCCTTTTTCTTGCATCTTTAAATTTTTTTTATTACTTATGGCAACAACAGGAGGGAAGATTGTGCAAAGCAAAGATTCCGAGATAGTCTGGGAAGAAAAACCAAAACTTGTTGAACCTATTTACAAAATTGAAGATCGCCCGGCAAAGTGGTGGGAATCAGTACTTTATGGCTGGCAGCATACGCTGGTGGATATCTCCCCATTTGTACTGCCGCTTGCAGTTGCGGCTGCCATTGGAATGAATGCCAGTGAACAGGCGCAATTTATCAATTTTTGTTTGTTTTCCATGGGGATTGCTACTATTATTCAAACCACGCTGGGTAATCGATTGCCCATCATTCAGGGACCTTCGGCTACACTTACCGGAACCCTGGTGCCTATTGCCAGGCATTTTGGTGCCTCTACTATGTGGGGAAGTGTTTTCATTGGAGGACTGGTAGAAATGCTCATCGGGGCATCACGAATATTAAAATATCTACGCCTGTTTTTTCCACCTGTAGTTTCTGGTGTGGTAGTCATTTGCATCGGTCTTTCTTTGGGACATTTGGCGGTACGTTTGACCATTGGCAATGGACAGGCCATCAATTTTCTTTTTGCTATGTTAGTAATAGGTTGCATTTTTATCTTACAAGTACTTTGTAAAAATCTATTAAAAGGCATTGTAGCCAGAGGGGCTATCTTCTTCTCTATCTGGTTGGTAGGGTTACTGCTGGCAGGGATTCTTGGTAAGGTGGATTGGGTCTTAGTAGCACAGAAACCCTGGTTCTCTCTTCCCGGTTTTTTCCCTTACGGGGGCCCTGGATTTGGCTGGAAATTTGTCTGGGCAGCGATCTTTGGTGTAATGGCTGGCTATTTAGGCTCCATGGTGGAATCGTTAGGAGATTATGCGGCTACCTGCGCGGTATCGGGGGAAGTCTATCGCGTAAGACATATGAATCGAGGCATCTTTGCTGAAGGTCTTGGTTGTGTTGTAGCTTCTATTCTGGGAGGTTTACCGTGCACCAGCTACACGCAAAACATTGGTATTATCGCCACCACCCGAGTGGCCAGTCGTCTTGTCGTGCAAATTGCAGCTTTAATTTTGATGCTATATGGTCTCTGTCCCAAATTTGGCGCCCTGCTGGTGGCCATGCCCCGATCTGTGCTTGGTGGTATTTTCATTATCGTTTGCGGCATGATTGTCATGTCGGGCCTTCGATTGGTTCAAGTAGCCAAAGACACCACAGCCAATCAGTTGATCATAGGCACCACTTTGATTTCCGCAGTTGGGATTCCGGTTTATACTCAATATGTTTTAGGCCAGGCCTGGTTGGCTCAATTGCCCGCCTTTTTACGCCTTATGCTGTCCAACACGGTGGTTCTGGCGGTTTTATTGAGCATTGCCCTGAATATTCTTTTGAATCATCTTTTTAAGGGAGAAAGTTAGGCAGTGGCAGT
>CAZMEG010000359.1:0-4355 GCA_964565205.1 uncultured Cytophagia bacterium | reverse complement strand
CGATGCAAATAACCGATATGTGGGGTTACCTTTTTAACCACCTCGCCATCCAGTACCAGTTCCAGACGCAAAACACCATGGGTACTGGGATGCTGTGGCCCCATGTTGACAATCATTTCATCGCCTTCGTACGATTCCACCTGGAGTTTTTTCAGGGCTTCCTCATAATAACGACCCGCCGTGTGGTCCATATCCACAATCATGGTGTTTTCATCTTCAAAGAGATAGCGCTTTTTCTTAAACAAATTTCCAAACATGGTGCACCTAAGCGGTTACAGTATCGACCTTTTTGGCTGCTTTTTCTGCGGCTGCCTTTTTGGCCGCCAGGGCTGCAGCTTTCGCTTTAGCCTTTTCCATCTCTTCTCTGGCCTCCCGTTCAATTAAGGCCAGGGCTTCTTCCGGTGAATATTTGGCGAAATGGTAAATTCCATGATCTCGCACATACACACAATTCTCATATTTATCGGTCATGTATAAGCATTCCGTTGGACAGACTGTGGTACAGAAATCACAGTAACAGCATTTAAACATATCGATATCAAACCGAATTACATGCTGGCGAATGGGATTGCCCATGGAAGCTTTGCCCAGGTCTTCCTCAGGAGTCGCTTTAACCGTATCGATGTAAATACAATTTACCGGGCAAATTCGGGCACATTTATAGCAACCTATGCAATCATCGATATTACAAAACAATATTCCACGAGCATTCACCGGTAAAGGGATTTTTTCTGTAGGATACTGGACTGTTATTGCTCGACGAAATAGTGCTTTCCAGGTTTGAGCCATACCAATGGCAATGGTAACTATTGCGCGAAAAATAAGTTTGAAATATCCTGCCATGACGTTACCTACGATTTTTTATTTTTCCCGTCCTTATCATTAGATTTAATCTGTATTAATTCTGGTACCCGCGGTTCGAATTTAAAAACAAAGTGTCCGCGATCGGTATTTTTCTGAAAAGTCTCATACTTCCCCCAGTCTTCCTGGTAAGGCACCCGAATACCATGGTAATATTCCTGCACCACATAATCTTTTCGTAAAGGGTACCCTTCCCAATCATCCGGACAAAGGATTCTGCGCAAATCCGGGTGGCCATCAAAAATTATCCCGAACAAATCATAAGCTTCCCGTTCATGCCAGTCGGCTGTACGCCAGACCGACTCCACCGAGGGGACATGTGGATCCTCCCGGGGTAAATCCACACGCAGGGTAATTCGATGGCGCTTCTGCATGGAATAGAGACTGTAAACCACCCCCAGGTGGCTATCCGCCCCGTAATCCATACCGCTGAGACACATAAGGTAGTCAAAGGCCAGTTCAGGATCATCTTTCAAATGTTTGGCGATTTCCAAGGTTTTTTCCGGAACGATCTTTATCCAGGGATCCAAAGCTTCACCATCAAATTCAAGAATGGCATCGCCAAATTTTTTCTTTAAAGCTTCGTAGATTTGTTCGGGTGTCATCGTTCATCCTTTTCGTGTTTCTTTCTCTTGAAGATGCTCTCCCGGCGAATTTTTTCCTGCAATTTAATTACTCCGTCCAGCAAAGCCTCCGGTCGTGGTGGGCACCCGGTGACATAGACATCTACCGGAATGATCAAATCCACGCCTTTGAGTACATGATACCCGTGCTGCCAGTAAGGTCCCCCGCAGGTGGCACAACTGCCCATGGAAATGACATATTTGGGCTCGGGCATCTGATCATAGAGCCGTTTAATTCTTTCGGCCATCTTTATGGTCACCGTCCCGGCGACGATCATCAGGTCAGTTTGCCGGGGGCTGGGGCGCATGACGCCGGCGCCAAAACGATCCATGTCAAACCGGGAGGCCGCAGTAGCCATCATCTCAATGGCACAGCAGGCCAGACCAAAGGTCATGGGCCAGAGCGATGAATAGCGTGCCCAGCTCAATACGCGATCAATGGAGGTTATGATCACATTGTCGCCGTACTGGCCCTCTTCCAGATATTTTTTCTCTTCTTCCACATAATGTTGTTTAAATCGTGGCATATTCTTTACCCACTAATGGTAAGTTATTCAATAATATATTCGGGCGAGACAATGTCACCCTCTTTATTATACTTAACATATCGATTGGTTTTAGGCTCAAGGCTGAGCAATGTATTTAAATCCAGAACCATGTTTTTTCTTGTATAATTGGAAAATTCCAGTATGCCGGTATCCATACGAATGGCATCTTCCGGACAGGCTTCCACGCAAAAGCCACAAAAAATGCACAGACCAATATCGATATCGAAGACTTTGGGTCTTTTTTCAATTTGCGGATTATCCGGTCGTTCTTCTGCAATGATGTAGATACATTTTGCCGGGCAAACCGTCTCACACATCATGCAGGCCACGCATCTTGGCGTACCATCTTCCCGTTTGGTTAAACGGTGTAAAGTTCGTAAACGAGGAAAAATAGGCCTGCGAACTTCCGGATACTGAAAGGTCACCGCTCCCGGCCATTTTACCTTCACTCCCACCAGCCGCAAACTATGCGCAACCAGATTGCGAAAAAAGTGTTTGGTGGTCACCCATAAGCCAATCAAAATACCTGGCAAGTAGGTTCGTTCCCACCAGTTAAGAGGTTTATATTTATCATGAACGTTCATATTCATAGCTTCACCTATTTCAACAATAGTATAACCAGGCCCGTGATGATTATATTAAGCAAGGCTACAGGTAAAATCATGCGCCAGCCCAATCTGATGACCTGATCGTAACGAAAACGCGGCAGAGTCCAGCGAATGGTCATCTGCAACCAGAGGAAAAAGATTACCTTAAGCGTAAAAGCACCCACCTGAAGTAACGCCACCACATTACGATGCAGGGCTAATTCTCCACCCCAGGGGAAATGGAAACCGGTTTCGTAAAGATAGGGTACCTGCCAGCCACCAAAAAACAGTGTCACAGTAATGGCTGAAATCATAACCGTTTCGATAAAGTCCGTGAGAAAATACATTCCGAAACCCATGCCGCTGTATTCGATGAAATAACCGATGATCTCCGATTCCCCTTCCGGCGGATCAAATGGGACGCGCTTGGTTTCGGCAATTCCGACGGTTAGAAAAAGTAGAAAACCCAAAGGTTGTAAAATGAAGCCCCATTTAGGGATGACACCCCAGAGATACCCCCCCTGCCAGCGAACGATTTCCTGCAGGTCGATGGTCTGGTAAATCATTAGACAACCAATAATAGTAACCCCCATGGCGACTTCGTAGGAGATCATCTGTGCCGAAGCGCGAAGGCCCCCTAACAGGGCAAAGTTATTACGGGATGACCAGGCACCCAACACCACACCATAAACCGCCATACCAGCTACAGCAAACAAATATAAGACGCCCACATTGAGAGGAGCTAATTGTAAATTTATGGCCCGATCTCCAATGTAAAGTACATTGCCAAAGGGAATCACGGCAAAGCCCACCAGGGCAAAAAAGAGAGAAATCCCCGGCGCCAGAGAAAACAGAATTTTTTCGGCATTGGCCGGTCGGAAATGCTCTTTGGTAAACATTTTAATGGCATCGGCCAGGGGATGGAACAAACCAATAATGCGCAAACCAAGAATCGAAGCCCGGTTGGCGCCAATGCGATCCTGCATAACCGCACTCTGTTTGCGTTCCACCCAGGTCAAAATGCCACCAAAATTAAGTACAAAGAAGAAGATAAACGCCAATTTTAACAGCATAATGCCAATACTTTCAACCATCAGGCCACCTTTGCACTTATTTCAGGTTCCATCGCTTTTTCTTTGCCGTTTAGTACTGCGCCAGAATCACCAATTGTTGCATAGGATAAGCCTCTGAATGCGGCAAAATTTCGAGCAATGTCATTAAATATGTCTTCTGCCTCAAAATAAGGTAAAGATTTGCCAAAAGCTTTAGCCAATTTTCGAAAGATTTGCCAGTCAGGCCGAGATTCTTCCAAAGGTTCCACGGCTTTATGAATTAACTGTACTCTTCGCGCGAAATTGGTAAATGTACCATCTTTTTCCACAAATGTGGCGCCAGGTAAAATATAGTGGGCCATTTTTGAAGTAGAGTTTTCATTGGTTCCCTGAAAAACAATCAACTCCAGGTTGGCCAGGGCTTTTTTGATTTCTTCCTTTGCAAATCCTTTTTCCAGGTCATGATGACAGATGTACAGAGCTTTGAGTTTTTTCTCAGTCGCAGCTTTTAACATTTGAGCCACGCTGAGTCCACCCGTATCTTTACAGGACAATTTAAGCTCTCTTGCGCCGGTAGTATTTGGATTTTTATCTGCCTTAATCAGGAAATCATCTTCATAACCTTTTTGCAGGGGTATTACTTCAAAATCAATGTTTTTTAAACCCAGATGCTCCTTAAACAAG
>CAZMEG010000358.1:0-4356 GCA_964565205.1 uncultured Cytophagia bacterium | reverse complement strand
ATCATGTTGGAGTAAGTAACGAATATTGTTGGATTTGGTCTTGAACTCAAGCAGAACGTTGGGATGCTCAAGGGCAAATTCAAACAGGGCATCCAGAATGCCAAACTTATTCCCCCAGACCAGGGAATCGGAGGATTGTCCGGTACCAAAATGGTAGTAGCGATTCGGTTCAATCGGTATGGATTTCAGTTTTTGAACCAGGTCTTTATCAAACACAAACTGGTCGCTGTAAAAAGTTTGAATGGTGCAGTAACTGCAGCCAAAGGCACATCGTTCCACCACATCGATCACACGCAGGTTGCAGCAGACGGTCTTATCCGATGCCACAGGACACATACCGTAAATCTTTTTGTCCGAAGCCTCGGCAACGATCTTTAACTTTTCCCTTTGTCGGGGTTTGGGGAGTCCCTGTTGGGGATAAGATTTAGGTTGTCGTTTAAGCCGGGTAACATATTCCTGTAACTTTTTCAGCAGTCGATTTTTAAGAAGTTCGCCTTTTAAGGGTGATTCCTCCACGCTGCGATTCCACCATTCGGCCAGGTCTCCCTCACCCCACATGGTCAAATCGCGATAGATTTCAACGATCTGCCGCAATTCCTGGAAAGTAAATCGATACTGAAAGGCAATCTCTCTGATAAACTTTTGCTGCTGGGGCGTTAATTTATCAAACAGGGTTTGTTTTATGTAATTTTCAAATTTCCGGGAATAATCTATTTTCATTTTATTTGGCTTCATATCTAAATGCTCTGGGCACAAATTTTTCATTATTCAACAGTTGAATGTTCTCGCCTGATTGAGCCAGAACGAAAAGCCCCTGTTTATAGGCAAACTGCTCAACTCCTTTATCGATGCTCATGCCTGCCCGGCGCCATATAGGGTAAGATCTCGGTAAATATCAAAAAAATCAAAAAATTGATCCAAAGTATGCAAGAAATTTTTAACATCGTTTTGTTCTAATTCAAGTTTTACTTCCACAGCTATTATATGATGGGGTCCATATCCGAGTACGTATATTTCGAGGGATTTACCATTTAAAATTTGAGTTGCCTGGGACATAAATCCTGTAAGCTGAATACCGCGTTCAGCAAAAATACGACCCATGGAAGGTTTAATTTTATTCTCAATGAAAATACCTAATACATCGATAACGTCATTCACACGAACAGCTAATTCTTTGAGCAAACGATCCGTTTCTTTAAACTGTTTTTCGAAGGTAGTCACGATTTTTTATCCTCGGAATAAATATAAACCCCCTTGCCTACTTTCTTACCCAAACGCCCGGCTTTCACATATTGTTCCAGAAGCGGGGCGGGGCGATATTTTTCCCCTAACGTCTGATGCAGGTATTTGAGGACACTGAGTCGGGTATCGAGTCCCACCAGATCCACCATTTCAAAGGGGCCCATGGGGTGATTCAAGCCCAGCTTAAGCGCCTTATCGATGTCCTCGGCGGAGGCAATGCCCTCCTGCAGCATGTAAAACGCTTCGTTGCCAATCATGGCGTTGATGCGACTGGTGATGAATCCCGGCGACTCTTTGATGGTCACCGTCTCCTTGCCCATGCTTTCAGCGACCGATCGAGTTACCTCAATCGTCTCTTCACTGGTCTCCAGGCCCCGTACGATTTCCACCAGCTTCATTCTGGGCACAGGATTAAAAAAGTGCATGCCGATAAACTTTTGTGGCCGCGAGGTTACGGCGGCCATTTCGGTGATGCTTAAAGAAGAAGTGTTGGAAGCAAATATCACCTCCGGTGCACATATTTTATCAATTTGGGTAAAAATTTCCAGTTTCAATTCTAATTTTTCAGGCACCGCCTCGATGACGAAATCGCTGCCCCGGACAGCTTCTTCTAAACTGGTGGTCGTTTTTAAATTTTCAAGAGCCTTTTGTGCGGCTTCTGAACCCAGAATATTTTTTTCCACTGCTTTATCCAGGTTCGTTTTTATGTAAAGCTTGGCAGATTGCAAAACCTCATCGGAAATATCCTGCAAAAAAGTCTGGTAACCACCCACGCAGGAGACGTAGGCGATACCCCGTCCCATGGTACCTGCACCAATTACAGCAATGGTTTGAACGTTCAACTTCATTCCCTCCAGATTTAATTTGTTTTACCCATAAAGCTTGATCAACCTATATTTGAAGCTATGGTAGCAAGACCACCTTGCCAAACTGCTGGCGATTTTCGAGTCTTTGATGAGCCTGTTTGGCTTCTTTTAACGGAAGTGCAATATCCACCACGGGTTTTAATTTCTCCGGGAAAAATTGCAGGGCCTGTTTCAGTCCGGCTTTTCTGCCCATAAAATTCCCAAAAATTTTTAAGCCCTTGAAAAAGACATATCTTAAATCTGTAACCGGGTCATAGCCAGTGGTGGCTCCACAGGTTACCAGGCGTCCTCCTTTTACCAGCGCTTTGATGCTCTTCTCCCAGGTAGCCTTGCCCACATGCTCGATGACCACATCCACACCTCGATTGGCGGTGATCTCTCGAACCTTTTGCAGAAAGTCCTCGGTTTGATAATTTATGGTGTGGTCGGCACCCAGTTCTTTAGCTTTGTTTAATTTGGCTTCGGTGCTGGCGGTGGCAATCACTTCGGCGCCATACAATTTGGCAATCTGAATGGCGGCACTGCCAACACCACTTCCTGCCGCTAAAACCAGTGCGGTTTCACCGGGCTGTACCCGCGCTTGATCCACCACCATGTGCCAGGCGGTTAGAAAAACCAGCGGAATGGCAGCCGCCTGGGTAAAATCCAGCCCTTCTGGAATAGCAAAAGCATTTTCAGCCGGAGCTTTAACATACCGGGCATAGCCACCCTGCACACTCTCGCCAAGAATTTTGTAATGGACACAGTAGTTGTCGAGCCCGGCAAGACACTCCTGGCAGTGGCCACAGCCCCAGCCCGGTGCCAGCAACACCTTATCCCCTTCTTTGACATTTTTAACTAACTTACTTACTCTTGCGATGACTCCCGCCACATCAGAACCCAGGATATGCGGAAAGCTGAGCTTTAATCCCGGCCAGCCTTTGCGCACCCAGATGTCCAGGTGATTGAGCGCCACTGCTTTTACCTCTACGAGAACTTCGTCATCGGCGATTTCTGGCACTGGCATTTCACTTAATTCTAATTTTTCCTCATCGCCGTGTTCATGAATAACCACGGCCTGCATCAACTCTGCCAAGGTCTACACCTCCTGAGTTTGAGAAAGCTCATGCAACAGTCGTTTCACAAATACTTCGGTCATAGCTTTGCGGTATTGCGGTGAAAAATGGACATTCCGATAAGGCTTGACCTGTTCCATAATTTCGTGAGCGATATGACCGATCAATTCGGATGTCAATTGATCTCCGATGAACTTTTCGGTAATTTCATCAAAAATAAACGGCGTGGTGCCGGTCCCGGTTATGGCAATTCTCAGATATTCAATGGTATGATCGGCTAATTTTAACGCCACGGCGGTTCCCAGCACCGGATAATCCATGGAATCTCGCACGCGCAATTTTTTGTAACCCGCCCTGAGCTTCTGGGAAGCTGCAGGGATGGAGACATGCGTTAAAATCTCTTCCGGCAGCTTGACGTTGCGGGTGATGCCATCGTGAGTAAAAAACTTGCTGGAATGCACCGCGCGTTCGCCTTCGGGTCCCACCAGATGAAAGGTAGCATCGAGCACCATGAATACCGGTGCCAGATCGCCGGAATAGGTGGCATAGCAGATCTCTTTTTGCGGCACCACCAGACACACATCGCCGTCGGCTTTCAGGCAAAAGCCTTTGGCCTGTCGCCATAAATAGGATTGGTTAAAATACCAGCAGCGGGTATCCAGCAGAATGTTGCCGCCCACGGTGCCCGATTCACGAATCAACGGTGTGGCAATGAGATGTGCTGCATGGGATAGAACTGGATATTTTTCTTTTATGATGGGATTCCGTTCCAGTTCGATGAGTGAAACCATGGCGCCGATTTCGGTGGGTGTAATACGATAAAGCTCCGGGATGTGCGTGAGACTGATCAGGTTGCTGCGATTGTTCAGGCGATTTTTGTAATTCGGGAAAATGTCGGTACCTCCGGCCACATAATCAAAATCACCCTTACAGTCCCGGGCTATCTGAATAGCTTCGGCTATGGATTTCGGTTGATGAAGTTTAAATGGCGGTAAAATCATATTTATTTCTTTGCTTTTTGTGCAACTGAAAGTATTTTATCGATGATTTTTTCATCTTTAGGTAATAAATCCACTTTGGGTAGCCGAGGTAATAGAGTAGCCCAATTTTGATCTTTCATAAAGACTTCTTCAAACAGAGGCAAAGATTCATCTACCCGACCAACATTTACCAGGGAAACGGCGTGCCAGAAT
>CAZMEG010000357.1:0-4363 GCA_964565205.1 uncultured Cytophagia bacterium | reverse complement strand
ATTGACCAGATCCTCAGGGGCTTGATTCCTCACATCCCCGCAGATGCCGGCAAGCGCCAGGCCATGCATTACATCGCCGCTATCGCCGGAGGGGCCATTGCTATCACGGCAATATTATCGTTTCCCTATTTTACGGCTGAAGCTGGTTATTCCAAAAAGGACATTCCCATGGCTTTCCGCAAAGCCGTACTTACTTTCGGGGTGATTTTTGGAATCTGGTCGGTAGCTGCACTGGTGGCGGGTGCTTCTGTACTGTATAAACTGCCCAATCATCTACAAATTCAGGATGCGGCCCATGCCGGGCGGGTGCTGGGACCCGTACTCGGCCAGTGGAGTGTAGTGCTATTTTCTCTGGGATTGTTCTGTGCTGCTTACTCCACATTCATCGTGGTGGCTCAACTTCAGACTTATTTTGTACTGGATGCTTTTAAAAAAGACTGGCGCTTTAACGCCGAAAATAAAAATTTTCTTAACATTTTTTCTCTTCTGTTGCTCTTGCCGGGGTTGAGTTCATTTTTCTGGGAATTTCCAGCTTTGCTTGCCATCGTAGCTGCTATGGTCCTGGGAGTACTGGGCACGCCTTTGGCTCTGGCTCTGGTATTCTATTTGATCAACAAAAAAGATCTCATGGGCTCCTTTAAAGCCAGTTTTATTCGTAATCTCATTTTGATTTTTGGATTCCTTCTAAGCCTCTGGATTGCTTACAGTAGAGTGGATCAATATTTTAAGTGAAAAGGTGGAATTTATGATCTTTAGAATCATTCTTTTGCTCATTTTAGGGATAGCTACTACGGGCATAACAGCCTCCAAGCAGCTCATTTTCATACCGGCGGAGTTTCGTCAGGATTTTGAGGAAGGACACATCAGCGGCTGGGAAAGTTATCCGCCGTTTCAGGATTCCGCTTTTGACCCCGAATTTAAATGCAGTCGCGACAACAACCTGCCTGGTAGCAAATTCGCCCTCATGCGCCGAATTAAAGTTGGATTTCCAACCAGGTATGAGTTCGGTTTTATCAGGAAATTTTCCCTGTATGTGACTCTCAGTTCTTCGCTATCTCTGGATTACATGGTTCGCACTTATGGTGATGGGTTCAAATTCGAAGTGGTGTTATGCAGCAAAGATGGGAAGAAATACACCTACACCGTCCCATCCATTGAGGATGATACCTGGAAAAATCTTTCCATTCCGCTTTCTAATTTTAAAAATGGTCAGGAGAGTCTTGACCCTGGTCAGGAACTGGAGGCTATCTATGTTCTCGCTTATTTGCGGCGTACCAATCCCGACGTCTGGTACCGCATCTACCTGGACAATGTAGTCATAACCGGTGAAAAGCCAGCGCAGTTCCAGATTGTGGAACCAAAATCGAGCGTGTTGGAACACTGGAATAAAACCGTCCTGCACAAACATTATCAGGCAGGGGAAGCAATCCATCTTGCAACCCGGATCCCGGGTAACATTCCACTTACCTCGGTCTCATTTACCCTTTATAATCCTGAGGGGAAAAAAGTGGTAAATGCTATGCCACTTGCTTACAATAAAAGAAAAAAACTGTGGGCCCAAGCCTCCCTTTACACATTCTCTCAAAATGATATCAAAGGACGCTGGCAGGGCATTTTGATAGGCATAAATGAATACGGGCGTCAGGTGGAAACCGCATTTGATATCTGGTTAACCGACCAGTCCCTGCCTCATCCTCGTCTTTATTTTGGCGCAGATGAAATCGACTATTACAAACAGCGCCGCAAAGAAAAACACTGGCAAATCTGGTGGGATTCTCTGGAGGTAAAATCCGAGCGTCTGCGCAAAACTTCCAATCTGGGTTCGCTGGAGTTTGGGGTGAGAACTTCAAGCATCACCCGGGTGCCGGAAACTGAGTGGACACTGGAATCGCTGGCCCGGGTCAACGTCAGCGTTTATGACACCACCTATCTCCTGCCCACTTTGCATCACTATTTCAATATCATGGTGCCGGCCATGCATATTCTGCGCGATAACGCTCTGATTTATGCGGTCACCGGCGATCCGGAAGTGGGGCAGTTTGCCAAAGATGCCCTGGTAGCCATTGCTGGATGGAAAACCTGGACGCATCCGTGGTTCCAGAAGCGGCATCAGGAATCGTACTATCCGGTGGGTGAGCTGGGTGTGCGAGCTGCATTTTGTTACGATATCGTTTACCCGTTGATGAGCGAAGAAGAGCGGCACATTGTTCAGGAGGGTTTTCTCCGCAATTGCATCATTCCCGTGTATCGAGAATACGTGGTAGAGAACCGCATTCCCTCGAGCACCAGCAACTGGATTGCCAATTCAGTGAGTGGTGGGCTTTCCTGTGCTCTGGCTATTTATGGCGACAATCCTGAACTGGGCGATCTGGAACCGTACCTAACCGGTCTACTCACAAAGTTGCAGACCCATATTCAGGCCACCCTGGATACCAGCGGTGCCTGGGGAGAAGGTCTGGGATATCAGGGTTTTGCTTATTCCAACATGCTGCCCACCATCACCGCCCTGAATCGAGTGCTCAATTACGATTTGACCACGCCCCAACTGCTTCGTTCATATCTTTATTTTCTTTACAATTTTTCACCCCCGGAAATTCTGGATATGGGTGACAGCGCTCCAAAACCAGCTACCCTGAGCAGATTTAGCTGGCTTTCTTCACAGGGTGATGATCCCATTTTCCGATGGCTGTATTTGCAATCTCCACGTCAGGATATTCTGGATTTTCTGTTTGGGAAAGAACATGGTCCGGTGACGCCGCCAGATAATTTACCTCTGGCGAAACATTTTACTGAACTGGGGGGCGTGATTTTTCGATCCGGTTGGTCTCCCGAAGACATCGTTTTTAATTTTCGCAGTGGTCCTTTTTACAATCATCAACATTTTGATCAGGGCAGTTTTCAATTGCGTGCTTTTGGGGAAACCCTGGTACCCGAGGCCGGGAAAGCGCATTATTATAATGATCCCTGGTACCGGTTGTACTACATTCAACCGCTGGGCCATAATACGGTGCTTGTGGATGGCAATCCTGGCAGTCAGCGTAGTGGGGACTATTTGCATTTTGTGAAAGCTGCGGATACCCGTGCGGAAATGCTGGATATTGTAGGAACCGATTACTACGGCGCTGCTACCGGCGAATTGCACAAGCTCTACCGTGGGGAATTAAGTCTTTTTGAGCGCAATGTCATCTTCATGCAACCGGACTATTTTGTTATTTTTGATCGCCTGCGCTCCAGTGGAGAGCCACATGAATACGACTGGTTGCTTCACTTTCAGGATCGCCGAAATGTGACGGTGCGTGACAGAGACATTTATTTTGAACAGAAAAAAGCCTCGTTGCTGGCCAAAGTGCTGATTCCACTACAGGTGAAAATAGAGCTCAAAGGTGCACCGGTTAAACTGGATGTGCCCATCACCTTCCCGGGCTACGTGCAACTGAGTAATCCGCACAAAAGTAAAGGAGAAAATTTCCTGGTGGTGCTCTTTCCTGCACAACAGAAGGAAAGCCTGGAAAAGCTGGCATCCCGTATCACTCGACTCAAGGGCGAAAATTTTCTTGGCGTGCAGGTGGATCGAAGTTCGCAACAGGATATCCTTTATTTTCAAATTGAGACAGACCAGAAACCTATTGAGGCCACCAATTTGGAAACCGATGGCAGAATTGCCGTGATCACCACAAGAGCAGGAAAGCTGTCACGATTGGCGGTGCATCATGCCAGGCGTCTGAAATATGATGGGGTGACCAGACTTTCGGGAACGATGCGCTTCACCGCTGCCGGACAGATGACGGAAACCACGCATCGGTGGCAGGTACAGGCGCAAAAGACCGGTCAATTACTAATATTTGCCAAGAAAAAGCCTCAAAAGATTCTTTTAAATGATCATCTACTTGAAGCCTTTGATTACGATGCAAGCCAGCAACTTTTAAAACTAAAAATCACTGCCGGGAAAAATCAAATAACTTTGCGGTTTTAAAAATGAAGCGAAGAGAATTTTTAACCACGGCTTTATTGACCTCCACGGCGAGTATCATTGGAGCGGGCTGCGAATTGTCTAAAAAATCCACTTCCGTTAGCCGGGAGGATAAGCTGGCCGGTTTTACCCTGAAGGAACTCAGGCGCGAGTATCAGGCCGACCTTTTTGATGATTTCCTGCCGTTTATGGAAAAACATATCATTGATTATCAGTATGGCGGCTTCATGTGTTACGCGGATCGCGATGGTACATTAATTAATACTGACAAAAATAGCTGGTTTGAGGGTCGGGGTATCTGGGTGTATTCTTTTCTTTACAATAATCTGAAAGCCGATCCCAAATATCTTGAGGTGGCTCGTAAATCGGTGGAATTTATTTTGCAGAATAAAC
>CAZMEG010000356.1:0-4368 GCA_964565205.1 uncultured Cytophagia bacterium | reverse complement strand
ATTGAACTTCTTCAGCAACGGCATTTCCAGGTTCAACGTGGGAAAGAGTGAAAAAACTCAAACTCATCCCCCAACCCCCTTCTCTTTTCCAAAAGAGAAGGGGGCTTTTTGGAGAAAAAGGGCCTCTGAGGGGTTTATTCAGGCCTAAGATGTTTTGTGAAACCCTAATTTATTAACATTAGGAGAACATAATGTTAAAAAAAGTAAATGTAAGAACCAACAAACAGGTAGAATTTGTAAAAATAACTCATCTGGTGCAGCAAGCGGTCAATGAAAGTTCTATTCAAGATGGTGTTTGCTATGTTTATGTGCCTCATACCACAGCAGGGGTTACCATCAATGAAGGGGCGGATCCGGATGTGGTGCGGGACATTATCATGGAACTCAACAAAATAGTGCCATTTGAAGACAACTATGCCCATTTGGAGGGGAATTCTGCTGCTCATATTAAGGCCACACTGGTAGGCTCCTCTGTGACGGTTCCTGTAGAAAATGGCAAATTAGTTCTGGGGACCTGGCAATCTATTTTCTTTTGTGAATTTGATGGCCCGCGTTCGCGTAAAGTGCTGGTGAAGATTTTAGGATAACAACAGTCATGCGTCTTGAAGAACTTGGTGAATTTGGCCTTATTGAAAAAATTAAACAGCTTGTTGGTTCTGAATCTAAAGATTTAATAGTTGGAATCGATGATGATGCTGCAGCATATCGACTATCCGAAAATCAGGTCTTGCTGTTGACCACAGATGCCCTCATTGAAGGCATTCATTTTAACCTCGATTACTTTAATTTTTATCAGCTTGGCTGGCGAGCCATGGCGGTTAATCTTAGCGATATTGCTGCCATGGGCGGTCAGGCGGATTTAGCCTTAATAACTCTTGGCTTACCGTCCGACTTGGAGGTTCAGGCCGTAGAAGACTTTTATCGAGGCATTAAAACCTGGACAGAAAAACTATCTATTGAAATTGCCGGGGGGGACACGACCAAATCACCTGGGCCGGTGTTTATCAATATGGCTCTTATTGGGCATGTGGAGAGTTCACGTTTAACACTTCGTTCAGGCGCAAAAGTTGGCGACTTGCTTTATGTGACCGGAACCCTTGGCGATGCTAAAGCGGGAATGAAAGTTCTGCAAACCATGAATGAGGAATCCCAAAAACCCTTCAAAGAGATAATTCGTCGTCATTTAACCCCGGAACCTCGAATTGATGAAGCTCGGTGGCTGGTTGAAAATATTAAGGTTCATGCTATGATCGATATTAGCGACGGCTTAGCCTCCGAGGTTCATCATATTTGCCGGCTGAGCCATGTAGGGGCGCAAATCTGGAGGTCCCATATTCCCTTAAGTCGTGCTGTTCAACAGGTGGCTAAGAACTTTAATGAAGACCCTGTTGATTACGCTTTGTATGGCGGCGAAGATTACGAAATTTTATTCACTGTTCCATCTTCAGAAAAACAAAAATTAGAGAAGTCTTTTTACCAAAAATTCCAAAAAAGTTGCTATCAGGTGGGGACCGTGGTAAGTGCGGAAGAAGGCATAACTATTCTAGATAGACAGGGTAAAAAGATTTCTTTACCCTTTGGTGGCTATAAACATTTTTAATTGGCTAAAATGCCTGGTCAAGAATCACAACGAATTTTTACTTTTAAGGAAAAATTTGAAGAATTAGCCGGACGAGTTTATCAGGCTAAAAATAAAAATCAAACTTTGAATATTTTAAATACCATTCTACACTCCTCGGGAATTAAAAATGTTGTTTTGGCCCCTCTTTTACCCGATTTAGAAAAACTTGTTGAACGACTCTGTCATGAGTTAAACCTGAATCTAATTAAATTAAAACCGGAAGATTTTGATATTCATCAAAAAATTGCGGAGGCTGATTTAGGAATTAGCCTGGCTGATTTTGCCATCGCAACAACCGGTACAATTGTGGAAGTCACTCTGGAAGATGCACATCGGTTGGTTTCCTCGTTACCCAGGGTGCATGTGGCTTTTTTACCGGCAAGTCGAGTGGTTTCAGATCTGGAAATGGCCGGAAACTTTATTCGCAACTATTTGCAAGAGAACTCCTTGAATTGCAATATCACCTTTATTTCAGGTCCCAGTCGAACAGCAGACATCGAAATGCAACTGGTTTTAGGAGTTCATGGACCTCAGGAAATCCACATTATAGTGTGCGATTGGCTCAACAAAGATTCTTTCTTGAAAAAGGTTCGATCATTTTTATCCAGAGATTAGAAAATGTCCAGGCGTCACAAAACTTTAAGTTATAGAATTGCACAGGCTTTGAAAGAAGAATTTCAACGCAATGCTTTACAAACAGCCGTAATCCGGGGACGTGAAGGGCGTAATCAGGCTGTTTCTCAATTACCGGATGGGGAAGCCTTTCGACAGGAAGTACGAAAAATTAAAGAAGCCTGCATTGAAAATTTAGACGATCTGCTGAAAGAATTTTCAAAAAATGCAGAAAGACGCGGGGCTAAAGTCTATTTTGCAAAAGATGGGGAGGAAGCCTGTCAGTACATATTAGAGCTGGCACAGGCTAAAGGGGTTAAGCGAATCATAAAATCTAAATCTCTAACCAGCGAAGAGATTGAACTCAATGAACCCCTGGAAAGAGCAGGGCTTGAGGTTGTGGAAACCGATCTGGGTGAACGCATCATTCAGCTTGCTCGCGAGAAACCCTATCATCTGGTGTTTCCGGCCGTGCATAAAACGGCTGCACAGGTGGCGCAGTTATTCAGCCATGATTCCGGGCGGGAAGTGCAAACGGAGATGTCTGCCATTATGCAGGAAGTGCGGAGATCTTTGCGGCCCATTTTTCTGAATGCTGACATGGGCATTACCGGTGCCAATGTGGCCATAGCTGAAACAGGTACTATCATCATCGAGACCAATGAAGGGAATGGTCGCCTGGTCAGTAGTGTGCCTCCTGTACACGTTTGTATTATGGGCGTGGAAAAGATTGTTTCCACCATAGAAGAGGCGTTGAAGATGATCCAGGCGCATCCGGTGAGTGCGGTAGGTCAGATGCTGACCACGTATGTTTCCTTCATCTCTGGCAGGTCTCCACTGGGTGACCAGACGGGGCGTGAAATGCATATTGTAATTCTGGACAACGGGCGTTCGGAAATGCGACGGGATGAGTGGTTTCGCGAGGCTCTTTACTGTATTCGTTGTGGGGCCTGCATGAATATCTGTCCCACCTACGGGGTGCTGGGTGGACACCTATTTGGCTTCATTTACCCCGGTCCCATTGGCATCCCCTGGACGGCTCGAACCCATGGCCTTGACAGAGCCGCTCAGTTTGTCGATTTGTGTATTTCCTGCGGTTTGTGCAAAGAAATTTGTCCGGCAGAAATTGACATGCCTTTGATGATTGCCAGAGTTAAAAATGAAATATTGAGTAAGGAATCTCAGCCGTTTATCAATAAAATATTGATGGCTAATGAGATTTTTGCCAGCCTGGCCAGTAAAACGGCCCCTGTTTCCAACTGGTTGCTTAAAAATCCGATAGTAAAAATTTTGATGGAAAAAATACCGGGCATTGAACGGAGACGAAAAATTCCTGCGTTTCATCGTCGGACTTTTAAAAAAATATTCCTTGAAATTAATCAATCTTTGGGTGCACAACCCCGGGGAAAGGTGGTATATTTTGTGGATTATTATTTCAATTACCATGCTCCCCATCTGGCTGTAAAAGCCGTACAGTTGCTAAATTCGGCTCAAATTGAGGTGGCCCTGCCGGAACAACGCAGCAGTGGCTATCCCTTTTTTGCCTATGGCGAATTGGATAAAATGACCAAAGTGGCGGCCTTTAATTTTAAGAAATTAGAACCTTATGTTCGCCGGGGCTATGATGTTTTAACCCCGGAACCCACCGCGGCTTATGCCCTTAAGTTTGTTTATCCCCGGTTGATTCCCGAGGCACAGTTACTTGCCGACAAAACATTTGAGCTCATGGAATATTTGTACAAATTACACAGCCAGGGATTAATAAACCTGAAAGCTACCCGATCAGACCTGAAGCGCCTGGGGTTTCATATTCCCTGTCATGAGCGGGGTTGTAGTGCGGGGCAGGGTTGCTTAAAGCTTTTGACCGACCTGGGCTATGAGGTAGAGGTCATTGAAACCGGCACCTGCTGTGGCATGGCCGGCACTTTTGGAATGAAGCATGGTCCCCTGGGATATGAGCTTTCCATGGCTGTGGGAGAACCCTTATTTGAAAAATTTAATGCCAGTGGTGTGGAGGCCATTGTCACCGAAAGCAGTGTGTGCAGGATGCAGTTGGAGGATGGCACCGGGTTAAAAGTGTGGCATCCGCTGGAGTTGGTGGGAGGGGTTTAGTGGCGGGATTCTTTCCCTTAAAC
>CAZMEG010000355.1:0-4389 GCA_964565205.1 uncultured Cytophagia bacterium | reverse complement strand
ATTTGGTAGTTTCAAAAAATATATTAAATACTCAATGAAAATATGTTAAATTTAGGACTTGATTCAAATGATGTTAAAATGCTACATATGGAACCGCTGGATTTATAAATATTATCGTTCCATCTTAATTACAGCTTTTGTACTGGCATTAATAGGTGGTTATCTGGCGTCTAAATTATCATTAGAAAGCGACCTCTCCCGGTTATTACCCGAAAGTTTTGAAAGTGTAAAGGCTCTGCACAAAATTGAAAAAGAAATTGGCGGGGTTGGAAATTTACGTATCATCATCGAGACCAAAGATTTTGAGGCGGCTAAATCTTTTGCCGATTCCCTCGCCCCTCGTTTACTGGCAAGTCCTTATGTGAATTATATCGAATATAAAAACGATGTTAAATTTTATAAGAAAAACGCTTTGCTTCTTTTAGAAAAAGATGAACTGGATTCTCTTTATGCCGCTATCCAGAGGAAAATCGAGCGAGAAAAACAAAAATTGAATCCATTGTTTGTGGAGGATTTGTTTGCTGATGAAGAAAAGGAAGAAGATGACTGGGCCAAGTGGGAAGAAAAATACCAGGATTTAGAACCAAAAGAATATTTTACCAATGAAGATAGCACGGTATTAGTCATAAAGGTCTTCCCCACCGGTACCAACACCAGCATAGCTTTTGTTAAAAAGCTCTACCAGGAAGTGAAATCCATTGTGGAAAAAACCGGGCCCAAACGATTTGCTGCCGATATGAACATTTATTACGGGGGAAATTTCAAGAATCGATTAGATGAATATGAGGTTGTTAAAAAAGATATTTTAGGTACGGCCTATTACGGGTTTGGAGGGGTATTTTTACTGATCGTAATTTATTTTCGCAGATTGCTGGGAGCCTTACTTATTACCCTGACTTTAATTTTTGCCTTAGCCTGGACCTTTGGGGTTACTTATATTTTCATCGGTAACTTAAACACTATTACCGGTTTTCTGTTTATCATCTTATTTGGGCTGGGCATAGACTACGGTATTCATGCCTTTGCCCGTTATCTTGAAAGTCGGCGGGCTGGACTTTCTCTGGAGTTAGCCATCGAAAAAATGATCTGTCAAACCGGTAAGGCTTTAATTACCACAGCGATTACCACCTCTGCCGCTTTCTATTCTCTGACCATCATGGATTTTAAAGGCTTCTCGGATCTGGGTTTTATTGTGGGTACCGGCATTCTTTTCGCATTGATTGCTATGGTGATTGTTCTCCCCGCGTTTCTTACGCTTTTAGAAAAATTGCACTGGTTAAAGATAAAACCCGCCCCTGTTGAAAAGATTCAGTTCCAGCGTCGAGAATTTAAATATGTCCGACCCATTCTACTCATTTCAGGTTTTTTGACGATCTTTTCCATTTATTGCTTTACTCAAATCGAGTTTGAATATGATTTCACCAACCTGAGGGCTATTACGCCAGAAAGGAAAATTGTCAGCGAAAAAACACGAGGAGTCTTTAAACTGTCTGAATCACCTGCGGTCATTCTGGCAGATTCAAAAGAAGATGTCAAGGAAATCGTAGAAGCCGTAAAAAAGATAATGAAGGAAGATACCCTCTCGCCAACTATTGAAGCCGTACGATCGGTTTACTCCCTGGTGCCAGATGATCAACCGGAAAAATTGCAAAAGATCCGGAAAATACGAGAATTAATCGAAACCGAAGCCGAAGGTGTTTTGACCGGTAAAGATAAGGAACGCATCGACAAACTCATGACTTATCTGCAGGTGGATAAACCATTTACCTGGGATGAATTTCCTGAAAACGAAAAGCGTAAATTTCTAAACAAAAAAGGAGAAATTGGAAATTTTGTATTCATTTATCCCAGTGTACCACTACGGGATGGTAAAAATGCCATAGAATTTCGCAACGACATTGGGAAAATTACTACGGCTTCCGGTAAAACCTACTACGCTTCCAGCTCCAATATCATACTTGCCGAAATGTTACTCATCATGATCCGGGAAGGCCGCATAGCCGTGGCCCTTACATTTGTTGTGGTATTTTTTATTGTGCTGGCTGATTTACGTGATTTAAAATCGGCCTTGCTGGTTTTAACGCCGCTCATCATTGGCGTTCTGTGGATGGGGTTGTTTATGTATTTATTTAAAATGAAACTCAATCTATTTAACATTGTGGTCTTTCCAAGCGTTATAGGCATTGGAATCGATAACGGGGTGCATATTTTCCACCGGTATAAAGAAGAAGGACCCGGATCATTGTATTATGTGTTGAAAAATACCGGCTGGGCCATCACCATGACCACCTCCACAACCATCGTTGGTTACTCCGGTCTCATTCTGGCACGGCATCCTGGCCTGAATTCCATCGGTGATTTAGCTGTAATTGGCATTGGTGTAACATATCTGACCGCCATCATTGTTTTACCGGCCCTGTTGCAATTTTTTGAAAATCGAAAAAAGCTTATCGCAAAAGATGCCGTAGTTGAGCCGGCTCTACAAATAACAAAATAAAAGGAGCAAATAATGTATAAACTAAGGGAAAGGACACCGTGGTTATTTATAATTGTGGGACTTATTTTACTCACAAGTTGTGCCACCAATATGCCGGGTACCCGCACCATGGAACAACGGACACAAAATCTATATGTCGCTGGCAATGAACTTTATAAACAGGGGAAATATGTCCAGGCAGTCTATTTATTAAAACAAGCAATCGAATTTAATCCAGAATTTGCAGAAGCCTACTATGCCCTGGGGCTAACGTATATAGAACTTAATAAATATAATCAGGCCATCGAAATGTTAAATAAGGCCAAAGACCTCAAACCTATAACCACGGAACCCGGATATACCAAGGCGGATATTTTATTTAATCTGGGCGTGGCTTATATCGGTCTGGAAGATTATGAAACAGCTAAAAGATATTTAAACGAAGCAATTTCATATCACCCGGGTCACGCTAAGGCTTATTTTAATCTCGCTACCATAGCCCGACGAGAAGGGAAAATAGAAGAGGCTAAAAAATACCTGCGTGAAGCCATTGAAGCGGATCAGGAGATGATTAACGCTTACCTGGTGTTGAGCGATCTTTATAGTAAAGAAGGCAATTACGAGGAAGCTAAAAAACTCTTAGAAAAAGCTCGTGAAGTAGATAAAAATAATAAAAGAATTTACAATGCTCTCGGTAACGTTTATCGGCAACTAAAAGATTATAAAATGGCTATTCGATTTTTAAGACGTGCTATTCAGTTAGATCGCAAATATTTAGAGGCTTATGTAAATCTCGGTATTTTATATTTCGAAATGAAAGATTATGAAAAAGCTATTAATAATTTTACCAAAGCCTCCGAAATCGATTCCACACGCCCCGAAATTTATATGAATTTAGCCCAGGCTTATTATTCCTATGGAGATGTTGCCAATGCTTTAAAAAATTTACAAAAAGTTCTGGAATTACAGCCGGACCGCAAGCTGGTCAATTTTCAAATAGGTCAAATTCTTGAACAACAGGGTAAAATTGAAGAAGCCATCCAGGCTTATAAAAGGGAAATCGCCATTAACCCGGAGCATGCCACCAGTTATTTCAATTTGGCTGTTCTATTACATAAGCAAGGGAAACTCGAAGAAGCCATACAACTTTATCAAAAATTTGTGGAATTAGCTCCCAAGGACGACAAAAGAGTGGAGAGAGTAAAAGCCGTATTAAGTAAATTGACAAAGGTTAACTAAACGAGGTAATCAGCTTTAACCGAACTTCGATACAGGTTCCTAAGCCCGGACAGGTGGATATTTCTAATTCTCCATCATGAGACTTAACAATGCTGCAACATATAGATAGGCCCAAACCTGTACCTTTGCATAATTTTTTAGCTGCTTCACTCCGATAAAATCGCTTAAAAACTTTTAACAAATCTTTTATTTCTATTCCTATGCCTTCATCAATTATTCTTAAGAAAATAAGGGACTCCTTTTTGAACAGCTCCACAAATATTGTCTTGTGAGAGGGAGTATATTTTATGGCGTTTTCTAATAAATTGAACACCAGTTCAGCTATTCGATTTCTGTCCCCATAAATGTAACAATTTTTCTGCAAGGAGGCTTTGAGGGAAATATTTTTACGGTTCTTTAAAACTTTTACTTTTTCAATTTGTCTCTCACAAATTTTTGTTAAATCAATTATTTCTTTGCGTGACACTAATGCACCCGCATCGGCATAAGCTAAAGTTGATAAATTCTCTACAATTCTCTGCAAATGTGTGGATTCATCTTCCAACAATTTAAACACTTTTCTGTACTCTTCACCTTTTCTATTTTTCTGCAACACTATTTCAATCTCACCTTTTATGATGGTTAACGAGGTGCGCATATAATGTGAAACATCAGTCATAAAGGCAGTTTTTAAC
>CAZMEG010000354.1:0-4392 GCA_964565205.1 uncultured Cytophagia bacterium | reverse complement strand
GCCCGTATGGGTGCCAGAACGCTTCTTTTAACCATGAATATTTTTACCATTGGGCAAATGTCCTGTAATCCAGCGATTGGTGGTTTGGCAAAAGGACAACTAGTGAAGGAAATCGATGCCCTGGGCGGTGAAATGGGTATGGCCACAGATGATGCAGGAATTCAGTTTCGTATGTTAAATCGGTCCAAGGGGCCGGCCGTATGGTCACCTCGTGCTCAGTGCGATCGCACAGCTTATGCCGCGCGCATAAGGCAGGCCTGTGAAAATCAAGCCCATCTCGACCTGCGTCAGGGTATGGCTACAGGCATAATCGTGAAGAATAATCGAGTTTGTGGAATCCGTACAGAGACGGGGAGTATAATAGAAGGCAGAGCCGTAATTTTAACGGCCGGTACTTTTTTGAATGGAGTGATACATATTGGCGAAGTGCATTATTCGGCGGGACGTGCCGGTGAATTTGCTGCCCGCGGTATTACTGAATGTCTTGTGGAGCTTGGTTTTGAATCCGGGCGTTTGAAAACTGGAACGCCGCCCAGACTGGATGGCACCACGATTGATTTCTCTAAAACTCATATCCAGCCTGGGGATGAAAATCCGGTGCCGTTTTCCTTCCGTCATGACAAATTAGAAGTCGATCAAATGCCCTGTTATTTAACTTATACAACACCCAAAACCCATGAAATTTTACGCAAGGGTTTTGACAGGTCTCCCATGTTTACCGGTCGAATAAAAGGAGTGGGGCCCAGATATTGCCCCTCTATCGAAGATAAAATTAATCGATTTGCAGATAAAGAAAGACACCAGATTTTTCTTGAGCCGGAGGGTCGTAACACAACCGAATATTATGTAAATGGATTTTCCACCAGTTTGCCGGAAGAGATTCAATTAGAAGGTATTCGCACAATTCCGGGGCTTGAAAATGTAAAGGTAACACGCCTTGGTTATGCGGTAGAATACGATTTTTTCCCGCCTACGCAGATTAATGCTAATATGGAAACCAAACGCATAGAAAATCTGTTTTTTGCCGGACAGATTAATGGAACAACCGGATATGAAGAAGCGGCCTGTCAGGGAATTATGGCTGGAATTAATGCGGTGTTAAAAATTCGTGGTGAAGCCCCATTTGTTCTGGACCGGTCTCAGGCTTACATCGGGGTTTTGATCGACGATCTGGTTACAAAAGGTACGATTGAACCTTACCGAATGTTTACTTCCCGGGCTGAGTATCGTTTAAGTCTGAGACAGGACAATGCTGATTTAAGACTCATGGAGTATGGATATCAGTTTGGACTGATTCCCAGAGATGTTTATGAAAAAATGAGGATAAAAAAACGGCGAATCCAGCAATCTATTGAAGAACTTAAAAAATTCCGGGTGGAACCCCAGGAAATCAATCCAATTCTTGAGAAATTGGGCTCCACTACTATTTCGGAAAAGGAAAGTCTTTATGATCTGCTAAAGCGCCCAGAAGTTAAAATAAATCAATTGCGAGGTCTGGGCCGTTTGGAAATTTTAAATAACTGGCAAGACATCGAATGGGAAAAGGTTCGTGAGCAAGTTGAAATTGAAATTAAATACGAAGGCTTTATAAAAAGGGAAAAACAACTGGCTGAGCGACTAAAAATGCTCGAAACCAAGCCAATTCCTAAAAATTTCAATTATCACACAATAAAGAATCTATCTTCGGAGGCACGAGAAAAGCTGGACAAGATACGTCCGCAAACTCTTGGCCAGGCATCACGCATTTCAGGGGTCTCGCCAGCCGACATCTCCATCTTATTAATGCATTTAACCAGACATAATATGAGCGATGTTTCACGTGAAACACAAACGATCTGAGATTTCAGAGTATGAATTCTGGGATGCTTCCAAATTAATGGATCTTTTTCGCCAGGCAGAGCTCTTTTTATCTCCTGAACAGGTAGAAGCTTTTCGGATATACTGGCTGGAGATTTTACGATGGAATAAAAAGATACATTTGATTTCCAGGAAAGACGAGAAACGTATCATTGAACGACATTTTTTAGAGTCGGCTTTGTTAATTTATTTTGAAGAGATAAATACAGCCCAGCAGATTATGGATCTGGGTTCTGGGGCCGGATTTCCAGGAATTCCATTGAAAATTTTAAAACCCGAAGTAAAGATGACGCTTCTTGATTCTAACCGCATGAAAACTCTTTTTTTAAAAAAGGTAGTTGAGAAGTTGAGATTTCAGGAGGTAGAAATTATTTGTGACCGGGTTGAAAATTTATCAAAAGATAAAAGGTTTTTCCAAAAATTTGATAATATTTTAGCCCGGGCTGTAGCCCCGATTCACAAAATATATCCTTTTGTTGAACCTTTATTAAAAGAAAGCGGTTGTTTAACTACGATGAAAGGAGAAAACTGGGAAACAGAGATCGAATTGTTAAAAAAAATGAACTGCAAAATTCAAATTGACATTAAAACTTTTCCTTACAGCTATTTATTAAAAAACGAGAACTTAAAGATTCTTTTTATAAAGAAAGCTTCTTATGAAAGATCGAGTATTTGAAGAGCTAAAAAATTTAATTACTGAGGCACGAAATCCTGCTTCGGAAGAAATCGATAGCAAATCCACCGAAGAAATTCTTCATATTATCAATAATGAAGATAAAAAAGTTCCTTTTGCTGTAGAAAAAGAGATTCCTTACATAGCACAAGCTGTAGAGCTTGTAGTAGCTGCTTTCAAGCGTGGCGGTCGACTTTTTTATATCGGGGCCGGCACCAGTGGCCGGTTGGGTGTGTTAGATGCATCAGAATGTCCCCCCACATTTGGCACAGATCCAGAAATGGTCCAGGGCATCATTGCGGGAGGTTATGAAGCGCTGGTGCGTGCAAAAGAAGGGAGCGAAGATAGGGCTGACCTCGGTGTGAGAGATTTGATGGCCCGGGGGTTTACTTCCGATGACGTGGCCTGTGGGATCGCGGCCAGTCGGAGGACACCTTATGTGGTAGCAGCGATTAAAAAAGCCCGCGAAATTGGTGGTAAAACCATCTATGTTACCTGCAATCCCCGGTCAGAGTTAAAGCTTGAAGTAGATGTAGCCATTTGTCCAATAGTCGGCCCTGAAGTTATTATGGGTTCAACGCGCATGAAAGCTGGAACAGCGACCAAGTTAGTCTTAAATATGATTACTACTACCGCCATGATTCGAATGGGTAAAGTTTATCGAAACATGATGGTGGATTTGCAGATGAATTCCAGGAAGTTGGAAGAAAGAGCCAAACGAACGGTAATGATGGTAACCGGAGTAGATTATGAAAAAGCCAGTCATGTGTTAAAACTTGCCGGGGGTCATGTAAAAACAGCTCTGGTGATGATTCTTGCCGGTGTAGATGCCGAAGAGGCAAGGAAAAGATTGGAAAAAAGTAACGGATTCGTACGCGTTGCTATTGAGTTAAATGGCTAAACAGCAATTAAAATCTCTTATTCATAAGGCACCTTCTGTAATTAGAGCCAAAGAAACACTTTCTAAAGAGAATTCTGTTTCTCTAAGAGGGGTTACTGGTTCCTTAAAATCTCTCCTCTTGATAGATTTTTTGGAGTCGTTTTCAACCCGTGTTGTATATCTTGGATGTGATACCGAAGAAACCGAACAAATCAAAGAGGATTTAGAATTATTTATTGGTGAAGAAAGAGTAGCCTATTTTCCTGTTCATGAAATTCGCTATCACGGCTGGTTTACTTCTCACACTACCAGCAAGTCATCTCGAGTTTCCACTTTAGAAAGATTGTTGGAAAGAGAGGCTCAAGTTTTAGTTACAGAAGCTTCGGCATTTACTATTAATCTTCCTTCTCCTTCAGATTATTTAAAATCAAAATTATTGCTGCGAGTTGGAGATCATGTTGAATTTGAAAAAATAATCGATCGCCTGTTTGAGTTTGGGTATAGGAGAGAAGAGTTTGTGGAGCAGCCAGGGGAAATGAGTGTTCGGGGTGGCATTGTAGATGTGTTTCCTCATTCGTGCAACTATCCAATTAGAATTGAGTTTTGGGGGGATACGATTGAGTCGTTGAGAGAATTCGATCCTTACACACAGCGGTCTACAAGATCAATCGAGAAAATTACTTTGTATCCCCAGGAGATTAATAAAAATGAAGAAAGGCCAGGCGGTTTTAATTTATTAGACTATATTGGTCAGGATTGTCTGATTGTGGTTGATGAACCCCCACTTATTAAAAAGAATTTTTTGTCCAAACTCCTTTTCTACGAAGACGATTTAAATGGTCAATATGAAGATCGATGGAGATTGTTTGAACAAAAACTAAATAATTTTCCAAAAATCAATTTTATTTCTTTTCACGACCAGGAAATAAAGGATAAAGTTTTTGACCTCCATTGCAAAAACCAGGATACATTTCGTGGCAAC
>CAZMEG010000353.1:0-4405 GCA_964565205.1 uncultured Cytophagia bacterium | reverse complement strand
GTGTATAGCTTTAAGAGACATGATGATATATTCCTTCCTGATCATAAAAAGAATAAATCATTAGAATAAACATGGCCAAAAGGAAAACGAAAGTGAAAATCAATATAATAAATATAGGTCGGGTCTCCGAAATTAGATGCATAAAATAACTGGCAACCAGTGAACCTTTTGTTATGGCGATAAAAAGTGCAACTCCCACAGCCGCTACAACCGGAAGATGCCTGAGGCCCACCAATACTGTAATCACTGTTAATAGGAACAGAACTAGAAAAACTTTCAGATAAATTTGAACATGTTTTTTCATTTCTTCAGTAGAATGAGTATTGCCAGCCATTGTTTTCCTCCTACAATAAATAAAGAGTAGGGAATAAAAATATCCAGACAATATCAACAAAGTGCCAGTAAAGACCGGCCACCTCGATCCGGTTTGTAAAACGATCTGGTTGATGACGCCACATTTTACTTCCTGGACCCCAGAAATAACCATTTACAATAATACCGCCTATAACATGTAGTGCATGTAACCCGGTCAAAGTAAAATAAATGGCTAGAAATGTACTTTCAGATGGAAACATGTGATGAGCAAACTTTTCTCTATATTCAAATGTTTTAATTATTAAAAATACCAGGCCCAAGAAAATAGTTGAGCCAAGAAACAATTTGAAACGACCAAAATTTTTCATCATCAACGAAGCCCAGGCCATGACCATGGTCACGCTGGAAGTTATCAGTACCATGGTATTGATGGTTCCTATGGGTACGTTAAGTACCTGGGATTCATGGGTGTAAGTTTGACTTAAAATCTCACCAGGCCATATAGGTGCAGCCAGACGTGAAAAAATATAGGCAGAAAACAATCCTCCAAATAGCATCATTTCAGACGTCAGGAAAAGCCACGTACCCAATTTGGCATTATACACTCCTGTATCAGGACGCGCTGAGATGGTATAAGGAATTTCCATATCAATGAACCTCCTTCTCTAGTTCTATTTTTGTAGGTTCATTTTGAGCTACATATCCTTTTTCTATTCCAGGAACGCCATATTGGTAAGCATCGTGGTAAACTACCGGGATTTCAATAAAATTACCATGACTAATGGGTGGAGATGGTGTGGCAGCCCATTCTAATGCAGTAGCCTGCCAGGGATTGGCCGATACTTTTTCACCTTTGCGAATTGAACGTATCAAATTAATCAAAAAAGGAATTTGAGCTAATAATAAAAGCCATGCACTAATAGACATGACCACATTCCAGTGTAATACGGGTTGGGCAAAGTTATAAATGGCACCGCCATCATAAAGCCGGCGTGATACCCCCCTTAATCCCTGAATAAACATAGGGAAAAATATTCCATTCATACAGATTAAGGTTCCCCAGAAGTGGATTTTTCCCAATTTATCGTTCATCTTGCGTCCTGTAACTTTAGGAAACCAGTAGTAAATCCCTCCGAATAAGGCTATTAATGTTCCAGGGGCCACCACATAATGAAAGTGTCCGATTACATAATAAGTATCGTGTAAATGGATATCCGTGGTGGCCAGACCTAAAGGTAGGCCGGTAAGTCCACCAATGGCAAACATAGGTAAGAATGCCAGCGCAAAATGCATGGGAATGGTATAACGGATGGAACCGCCTTTTAAAGATAGTAACAACACGGTAAGTAAAATAACAGAAGGAATAGATATTATCATAGTAGTTGTCTGGAAAAAGGAACTCATTACAGGGCCCATTCCGGTCAAAAACATGTGATGGGCCCAGACAATAAATGACATGAAACCTAAAAACATCACCGCATAAACCATGGTTTTATAACTCCAGAGGGGTTTACGAATGTTATTGGCAATAATTTCAGTAACAATGCCAAAAGCAGGAAGAATAAGTACATAAACTTCAGGATGGGCCAGAAACCAGAATAAATGTTGCCACAGCAAGGGATTCCCTCCTCCACTGACCTGCAAAGGTTGACCGCTTACGACCAAGCCGCTGGGTAAAAAGAAACTGGTTCCCGCCACCCGATCCATTAACTGCAAAATGGCCGCAGCTTCAAGGGGAGGGAAGGCCAGCAATAAAAGAAAAGCCGTAATAAATTGGGCCCAAACGAAAAAGGGCATACGCATAAATCCCATGCCTTGAGTGCGCAACTGAATTATGGTGGTGATAAAATTAATAGAGCCTAATAAAGAGGACGTTATGATGAAAACCATACCAAGCAACCAGAAAGTCTGCCCTATGGTTTCAATATCAGCCAGGGGAGGGTAGGAGGTCCAACCTGCTTTGGCAGCCCCACCTGGAAGGAAAAAGCTCGCCAGCATAACGATACCACCTATCAGATACACCCAATAGCTCGCCATATTAATCTTGGGAAATGCCATATCTGGTGCGCCAATTTGCAGAGGAATTATATAATTACCAAAAGCTCCGAATGCTAAAGGCACCACTCCTAAAAAAATCATAAGGGTACCATGCATGGCTCCCAATTGATTGTAAAACTCAGGTAGCATCACGCCACCTGGTGCAAATTTTTCTCCTAAAAGGGCGCCAATTATAGGAATGGGTTTTCCTGGAAAAGCCAGTTGCCACCGCATTAACAGAATAAATCCAAAACCACACAAAAGAAAAAACATGGATGTGAAGGCATATTGCAATCCAATTATTTTGTGATCGGTGGAAAAAATATATTTTCGCCAGAACGGCAATTCGTGCGGGTGTAATGAATCCTTTTCTTTGGAAATAGCTTCATGAAGATGTGGGGATTCAGAATTTTTGGCCATTGTAAGGCACCTCCTCTATAACCATCATTATCATACATCATACTAAATAAAAGAGGTCACTGGCTAGCCGCTTCACCTCTCGGCCCGAAAGTAAATTCGATGGATTTACTTTCCCCATCAGTTAATGTTACGGTTAAAGTTTGAGTGCCCAATTCTTCATGCCAGGCCTCCACTACATACTCGCCAGCTGGCAGTTTTTTTATAGAAAACTTTCCATCCTCTCCTGTAACACTGTAATAGGGATGGGATAAGACACCAATATAACCTTTCATCCAGGGATGCACATCACATTTTACAGGAATCATAATCTCAGATTTATCAAATTTAATCTCTCTCACATTCCCTTTACCAGGCTGGCTAAAATTAAATGATCTATTTATCTTGGGTATGGCATGAATATTATGCAAAAGGGGATCACTGTTTAAAATACGAAGTGTCTGACCGACCTGGATACCTAACACATGAGGATGATAAATACATCCCTTTTGATCTAACTCCATCGGTTGATTCGGCGGTGAGTAGGCCTTATCGATTCCTTCTTTAACATAAACGAATACCCACTTAAGTGTGCCATTTTCATTTATGACTACATTCTGGGCATAAACTGGCTTATCATGTAAGACAGAACATTCTCTTACCAGATTCAACTGCCTGGGACTAGGTGGTTCACCAACATATTTGACCTCTCCAGAAATTGATGCGGTCCCTTCTGGTACTACAACCTGGGATTTTTCTTGGTTTTGAGATTTTTCCCCACCGCCGCAACCATAAAAACCCCAAAATATTATTAATAATATTAAAATTTTCCTTTGTTTCATTTTTTCCCACCTCCTCTGGTTGAAGTAATATGATAACCAATGGAATTTATTTTATTAATATGCATTTTAAAGATGACGACGAAAAATCCATAAAGTCCCTCCAAAAGTAACAATTCCTGGTAATAGTAATAATAGAAAGCCCCAATCGAGCCTAATTCCTTTTTCCGGGTCATATTGAAAACAACTAAAAATAACATTTTTACGAGGTAGAGGATAAGAAGGAATAAATTTACCCCGAATTTCATTAATTACTTCGGCCAGACGAACTGGTGGAACTGAAGCACCTACTAAAAATCTTAAAATCTTGCCTTTTTTGTTTAAACCAATCAATACCGCGGGATGATCATATTGTTTTCTTGTACTATCCCACTTTGCCCAGTAACCGATACTAGAGGCTACCTGCTTTATTGACTCTTGAGAGGTGGTTCCAAAGATCCAGTTTTCATTATCTGCCAATCCTTCAGCTTGTGCCATAGCTCTCATGGTCTGAGGAGTATCCATTGGATCGAAACTGATGACCAAAATTTGATAATCTTTACCCAGTCCTCCTACACGATTGACAGCTTTCTTTAAAGAAAAAATAAATGGATAACATACTCCACCACATCGGGTGTAAACCATGGTGAATAAAAGCGGTCCTTCCTTTAATAGTTGATATAGAGTTATTTTTCCTTTCTGGGTCTGAATGACCGCATCCGGGATGGTATGATAAATATAATAGTCTTCCCGAGGAATATCTTTAGTTATCTTATCATCTGCGCCTATTAAAGTTTGTACGCATATTCCCGTTATTATAAGCACAGATAAAATATATT
>CAZMEG010000352.1:0-4437 GCA_964565205.1 uncultured Cytophagia bacterium | reverse complement strand
AATACTTTTATATTTATTCAATTGTAAAAATTTAAGATTTACTTTCATAACTCATTAAATTTAATTATTAAGGTCTCAGTAGTATTGGAGTGATGGAGTACTGAAGTATTGAAAAAACTTATCCATTAATCCAACACTCCAGTAGTCCTTTAATCTTTTTAGAATTATGAATTTATATTGTCAATTGATTTTCTTTTTGAAAAGTTTATAAAAAATGAAAGCTAAATTTACATTACTGAGAGGAATTTACTAATGAGCAATCTTTTATCGGAATACTGGTCTGGCAAACACGTCCTCATTACGGGAGCATCTTCTGGCCTGGGTTGGGCTATCACGGAAGCCCTGGCCCCTTACAAAATAAATTTTTGTCTCCTGGCGCGAAGAGAAGATAAATTATTAGAACTTGCCGAAAAATTAAAAGATAGTGGCAGTTCATTCTGGACCCATAGCTGTGATGTTCGCAAACGTGACGAAGTTTTGCATGCCATCGATGCTTATTACCAGGAGGCTGGCCGTCTGGATGTGGCCTGGGTTAACAGCGGGGTGAGTAAAGATACCTCCTTCGCGCGCTGGAAATGGGAGAATCTGGAAATGCAAATAGACACCAACCTGAAAGGAGCTATCTACACCATTTACGCCTGTCTGGAAAAAATGGTAGCCCAGGGGTCCGGAACCATTGTGGGCATCGGCTCGGCGGCTTCCATGCGAGGACTCCCCAGCCGCGGGGTGTACAGCCTCACCAAAATCGGTCTGGCCTATTTCATGGAAAGCATGGCGGCCGAACTTCCCCAGATTCAGTTCACTACAATCCACCCTGGCTTTGTGGATACACCCATTAATCAGGGCAACCCCAACCGGTTCTGGTTGTTAAAACCCGAAAAAGCCGCACAGTTAATGATCACTGCTGTGGCTAAACGCAAAAGGGTCTATATTTACCCATTTCGAATGAAATTACTCTATCACCTGGTGCATATTTTACCCACAGCCATTTACTTGTGGGTAGCCAGAAAAACTATGCCTTTAAGTGAACCTGGACCAAAACAACAGAAACCTGTGGCTGTATGAAACCAGATTTTAAAAAGAAATTAATCCAGTGCCTTAAAGAAAGGTTTGGAGAAGATTTAATTGCTGTGGTTTTGTTTGGTTCCCATGCCCGGGGAGATGCCAGAGCCGACAGCGATTATCGAGTTAAAAGGAATGGTTATTATGTATGGGAATGGAAAACCCAACCCGGTCCTCACTGGTCCATAACCTGGGAAGGATTTCATGACCGCTCAAGATGATGCATTATACAATGGATTAATGGAGCATTGGAATGTTGGAGTAATGAAAATGGTTTTTTCAATCCTCCAGTACTCCAATACTCCAGTACTCCAGACCCTACTCAGATTTATTTTCCTGAGGAATAGTAATGACCTGCTGCACCAATTCACTTTAACTTCATTTCCAGTTAATTACATTTATATTTTTGCCATCCGATTGTAAAATTACCGCACCTGATTGATCGGTTCGTAAGACTTTCACCCGGCTATTTTGAAGTCGGTTAATTACTTCAGGACTGGGGTGATCGAATTTGTTGTACAATCCCACTGAAATAACAGCCCAGGTCGGTTTCACATATTGCAAAAAAGAATCGGTGGAAGAAGTATTGCTTCCGTGATGTGGCACTTTTAACACCTCGCTGGTGAGGAAATCACCATACTGATTTAATCGATCTTCCCCCTCTCTTTCAATATCTCCGGCAAAGAGAAAATCACATGAGCCGTAACTAATTTTTAAAACCAGAGACCCTTCATTTATGTTTTTCTCATTTTGTGTTAAAAAATAAGAAGTTGGATGCAGGACAAAAATTTTCACCGGAGAAAAATCCTCCAGAATATCCCCCGTCTTAAGGATTTTCCTTTTAATTTGAAGGCTATCAACTAAATGCAGGTATTCTCGGTAAATTTCTGAAGACTTGCCCTGGCCATTATCCCAGATCTCTCGCACCGAAAAATTTCTTAGAATATAGGGCAACCCGCCCAGATGATCGGTGTCGGCATGGGATAATACCACAGCATCAAGAACCTTTATTCCACGCCTCTTGAGATAAGGAGCAACAATCCAGCGACCGGCATCGAAACTTTCCGAGCGGGGTCCCCCATCAATGAGCATGTGACGATTATCAGGCATGGTCACAAGGGCGGCATCCCCCTGCCCTACATCAAAAAACACGATCCTAAGCTTTCCTGTATCGGGTGATAAGATTTCCTTCCACAACAATACATTGGCAAGGAACAAAATAAAAATTACCAGGGCACGCCGGACATGTCTTTTATTTATATTCACAACCAGAAATAAAAAGGTAAAATAGGCCAGCAAATAAAAAGTAGAAAATCGATAATATTCCCAGAAAGCAAACGGTAATTTTTCTGCCCACTCCACAAAAGAAATCAATAAATGCAAAAACAACCAGGTTGAATTGAGGTAAAATTTCATCAAGAGAGGCAAAAAGGGCGAAAGAGCAGCTGCTAAAATGCCATTGGCTAAACTGCAAAAAGCCAGTGGGATCACAACTAAATTAGCCAGCGGAGCAAAATTAGGGACACGATGAAAATATATCATGGTGAAAGGTAAAGTCCCTACAAAAACAGCCAGCGAAACCAGGATTAGTTCAATGGGATATCTTATGAAAATAACATCATAAAATTTGTGCAACACTTCTTTAATAAATGAAACAGAGCGCAATTTTGGATAAATCAAAAAAATGGAAGCCACAGCAGCAAACGAAAGTTGAAAACCTGATTGAAAAAGCTCAAGTGGATTGATTAATAAAATAATTAAAGCGGCTATGGCCATAGTATTTAAGACGTCGGTTTTTCTTTCTAAAACGGTACCAATTAAAATTACACCTGCCATGATCGAGGCTCGAACTACAGGAGGCTTTAAATTGGTTAGAAAGGCATAAAAAATTAAAGCAAGAATAGTGAGGAAAATTCTGACCGAATAAGGTAATCGAAAGAAGCCCAGGAATCCAAGGCAAATCAGTAAAATAAACCCCACATGTAAGCCCGAGACAGCCAGGATATGAATGACTCCAAGCCTGGAAAAAGCTTCACGCATATTTGGAGTTATTTCACCCCGCTCACCAATCAACAGCCCCCGCATTAACGCCGCTTCTTTTTGAGGCAGATGGGTTTCAACAAAGGCATCTAAATAATTTTTTAGTGGGAAAACTAACCTTCTCAAAAACCAGTTACCATGACCCTGGCTTATCTTTTTAATCTGGTAATTATGATTTACATAAATGGATGCGTAAATTCCCTGTGCCTGTAGATATTCTCGATAGTTAAATTCACCCGGATTACGGATGTCTCTGGGTTTGCGCAATCGGCCACGCACAATTAGTTCATCACCGTAGTCAAATTCTCGTATATTCTCTGGCAGGATGATCTGGATTTTTCCATTTGTAGAGGTAACCTTGTGATCATAAAATATTTCATTCACAGAAAGATATAAGATGATCCGGTCCCGGTGTTTTTCAGGGTATTTTACTACAATGCCTGATACAGCCATGGGAAATTTTACATCGATGAATTTAGAAATGTGATTGATAGGAAGGTAATTTGTTTTTAATTCATAGCGTATAATCCCGATTAATATCAGACAAACAATCAAGGTTAGATCACATAATTTTTCCTCTCTATCATTAGTATACCAGAAAATAAAAGCCAATAGAAAGCATATAAAGCCAAGCGGCAAAACAAGAATGAGTGGCCAGGCATAAATTCGGGCCAGTAATAGGCCCCCTGTATAAAACACCAGAACTTTTAATGCAGGTCTGGTACGCATTTACGGTGAAGATGGGAATCATTAAATCAATCAGGGCTTTGGAGTCACGAAGGTGTAATTATGGGATGCAAATCGAAGGTGTTAATAATTATTTAAAAATCATAAGAATAATACAAAGCAACGCCTTTCTTTTTGGCGTAATCTTCCACATCTGATGAGGTAATCATGTGCGTCACAAGAACAGGAAATAATTGTTTATAGACACCTTGCAATCGGGCAACTTTTTTACGTAGGAAATCATCGACACCCCGTTTAGAAAGTTGGGTCTTGCTTTCACCAACAATTGTTAACAACTCGCCATTTCGAGTTGCTTCGCCAATAATGTTCACTTCAATTTCTTGACCATTTTTATCTCTCACGAATTGCCTCTTCAAACGTCCTTTGACTTCTAAACTATAATCACGTTTCAACAATGATGGTAGCGCTTTGAAGGCTTCGTTTTCAAGAGTATACCCCACTGTAATCGATAGACCGCCCAGTTGCTTACGAGTTTTTTCATGTTCTTTGACTAAAATGTGTAATTCTTCTTCGGTACGTTTTTGCGCTTCAGCTAATTCTTCCACGCGCTGGGTTAATGAATCCACACGTGCTTCAGTGCGTTTCTGA
>CAZMEG010000351.1:0-4439 GCA_964565205.1 uncultured Cytophagia bacterium | reverse complement strand
ACTACGCCACCCAAATCGCCGAAGGGTTGCAGGCTGCCCACAAGAAGGGCATCATTCACCGCGACATCAAGCCGGCCAATATTCTGGTCAATGAAGACGGCATGGTGAAAATCGTCGATTTCGGGCTGGCCAAACTGGCCGGCCAGACCATGTTCACCAAAGAGGGGACGACTCTGGGGACCGTGGCCTACATGTCGCCAGAACAAACCCAGGGAATTGAGGTTGACCATCGTACTGACATCTGGGCGCTGGGTGTGGTTCTCTATGAAATGCTAACCGGCCAACGCCCCTTCGGAGGCCATTACGAACAGGCCATCATCTATTCGATATTAAACGAAGACCCTGAACCCATCAGTGAACTGCGATCGGATATTCCTGATGAATTAATTCGAATAGTCGAGAAAGCCCTGGCAAAAGAACCTGCGGACCGATACGACTCAGCCCAGGTTCTCCTACTGGACCTGCAAAATTTAAAGTCGGGAAAGCCCACAGGTGCCACAATCACAACCAGATCAGTAGAGAGTCCTGAAAAACAAGAAAATACCGTGGCCGTTATCGACTTTGCAAATTTGACCAAGGACCCTTCGGTGGATTGGTTGTGCAGCGGTATCGCCGAGTCGGTCACAGTTGACCTGCAGAAAATTGGTTCATTAAAAGTCCTCAGCCGGGAAAATATCGCCAGAATCCTTGCACCTTTCAAAGAAAAAAATTTTGATGAGGCGCAGGTTATTGGTGCAAGTGCAAAGCTGGGTGTGCGGTGGTTAATCTGGGGCAGCTTCCAGAAAATGGGATCGGCCATACGAATCACCGCCCATTTCACCGAGACAGCCTCCGGTCAATTAGCTGGCTCCACCAAAGTGGACGGTGTCATGGATGACATTTTCAAACTACAGGACGAGATCGTCACCGGTCTCATGGAGACTTTAAACTTGAAAATTTCCGATTCCGAGATCCGGAAAATTGAGACACCAGAAACCCTGGATGTAGAAGCCTACGAATACTATGCGAAAGGTAAACAACTATTTAACCAGTTTGGCAAGACGAGTTTTGAAAAGGCCAAACGCCTGTTTGAAAAAGCCATAGAAGTAGACCCAAAATATGCTATGGCTTATTCTGGACTGGGAAGTATTCATATTTTTCTTTTCATCGAAGACAGTGATGAACGCGATTTGGATATAGGTATCTCCTATTTGCAAAAAGCGATTAAATTTGATCCAGACCTGGTGGAACCGTATGTATGGTTGACGTATGCTTATACGCGTAAAGAACATCTGCCGGATGCAGTTAAAGTAGGCCTCAAGGCAATCCAGATGGCACCGGATAATTTTCTTGCCTATTATTTTCTGGCTGTTGCTTATCTGGCCCAGGTATTGAGGAACTACAAAACAGACTTTTATGCAGAGGCAGAAAGCTACATGAAAAAGTGTATCGCACTCCAACCAAATTATGAACCAGCTCGTTTGATTCTCGCCTGGTTATATATTCTGCAGGGAAATTATGATGAGGCCAAAAAACATCTTGAGAAAGCGGTACAAATTGAAGAATCGGAAAAATTCGAAGGGGTGAAATTTGTAGGTGCTCTAACTCTGATGGGTAATTTATATTATCGTCAGCAAAAAATAGACGCCGCAGAAGAATGGTATAAAAAGTCGCTTTTACTGCTGAAAAAATCCGACCACCTTTATGCTAAACCATTCACCGCATTGACTTATTGTGGATTTGGAAATGTCGATTCTTGGCGCGGTCATTATGATCAGTCACTAAAGAATTTTAAAAAAGCTGTAGACGTTATCGAGAGACACCCTAAAGCGCTGGGAGTAGGTTATTTTTTGGTTTACGCACGATTGGGAATGTCCCGAGCCTTTCAAAAGCTTGGAATGCACAGTGAAGCAAATCAGCAATTTCAATTAGCCCTTGAACTTTTTCAAAATAAAAAAGAGTACGATTTTAGTTTTATCTGGGAAGGCTGTGATGCCCAAGTATATTACCAGATTGCGAGCCACTATGCTATTTTAAATAAATCACAGGAGGCCATTAGAAACCTCCAAAAGGCTTTGACCTGCGGTTGGACAGACCTCCCCGTCCTTGAATCTGATGAAAGTTTTAATTCGATTCGCTCTCAATCAGAATTCCAGAAAATCATACAATCATTGTAGAATCAAAAGCCATGGTTTAATGCATGAATCTATTCGAGATTGTGGAAAATTCAAAAAATCTATCCCGAATAACTAAATTCCAAGTTCATTTTCGATTTGGCATTTGTAAAACTGGGATTTCTCATAGCATGGTCAAAAATTTTTGTTTTAAAAGGATTAAGTTTTAATTTCGTGTCATAAAAAATAGGAGATTTAAAATGATACTCATAGTAGGGGCAACCGGACAGCTTGGTTCCATGATAGTGCATAAGCTGTTAGCCCAAAATAAAAAGGTGCGTGCTTTTGTACGCAGAACCTCAGATTTTGAAATGTTACAAAAGGCCGGAGCCGAGATTGTGTTTGGCGATTTAAAAGAACCGGAGACGTTACTGCCAGCTTTTGAGGGAGTCAATCGGGTAGTAACCACCGCATCGGCTACTATGCGGGGCGGTGCTGATAACATAGATACTGTGGATTTACAGGGCACCCATGATCTAATCGATGCTGCAATTCAAGCTAAAGTTGAGCAATTCGTTTATGTCTCAGCTTTTGGCTTAACATCGGATATCCCGATGGCACTGGCAAAAGCGAAATCACAAAACGAAGCTCATTTAAAAAATAGCGGATTAAATTACACGATACTTCAGCCGGTGAATTTCATGGAGGCATGGATTGGTTTTGTTATCGGAGCACAATTGCAAAAGGAGCCTACCGTCACCATCGTCGGAGATGGTACGGTGAAAATCGGCTTTGTGGCCATGGAGAATGTGGCTGAGCTTGCCGTGAATGTACTGGGACATCCAGCGGCACAAAATTCCGTGATTCCATTAAACGGCCCACGGTCAGTTTCCTATCGGGAAATCATCGGTTTGATTGAAAGCATTACAGGGCAACCCATTAAAATTCGTTCTGTGGCGCCTGGGGAACCGGTTCCAGGTATGCCACCCATTGTGAATGAACTCTGGGCAATTTTAACCCAAAAAGGTGACCTTCAATTGGATTCCACCGAGGTTGCGAAAACTTATAATCTACACCTGATAAGTGTTGAAGATTTTATTGAAAAAATGTTCAAAAGCTCAAGATAAATTTGACAATTGCAAGATTTTTTAAAAAGCAGAATCTTTTTCGATTAAGATGAATAATGGATTTATTGAAGTACTGGAATTTTGACGATTTTCCAATTTCCGTTACTGAGCTCACTGCTTCTGGGACAATTAGTATAGATAGAATTACACTTTATGTAAAAAAGATTAAACCTTGCATTTTATCATAAAATAATTAAATTTATAAAATTAAATAAAGAGATAAAAAACCGGAAAGCCCTAACGGCGAGAAATCTGAGTCAAAGTGATCGAATTTTAGTCCTGTTTAGAGAATTGTCTTAGACTCCCGCCTTATTGAGCTCTCCATTAAATAAATCACTGGCAGTAAAACATATCTTACATTATAAAATTCTCGAATCACTCGGTGTCAGCCTCATCCCACAGGCAAAAGAAAGAACTTTATTATGAGTGATAAACTAAATTTTACACTATAAGACTTTAGAAGAACCTGGCTGTGGCGGAATACGCACGGTCTTTACCTCATTAGATAAAATATCAAGGCCGAATTAATTAACTGAAATCTAGAAATATTCAAATGATTACGAAAAATCGAATGGGGCGTTATCTCACAGGGTAAAAGGCCCGGGAAACGGCTATGATTGGGAAAACAGTATCTCATTACAAGATTTTAGAGAAACTGAGTAGCGGGGGCCTCCCGAAGGATCGGGACCAACGAAGTATCGGGGTGCCGCAGCCCGAAGCGTTGGGGTGTGGCGGCATTCCGCAGGCAAAGGAAAACTACAGTTATGATTGACAAGCTGATTTCTCACTACAGAATCTTGGAAGAGTTAGGCCAAGGGGGTATGGGCACCGTCTACAAAGCCCGGGACACCAAGCTCGACCGCTTCGTCGCGCTCAAGTTTCTGCCGCCACACCTCAGTCAGGATGAAGATACCAAAAAACGCTTCATCCAGGAGGCCAAGGCCGCCTCGGTGCTGAATCATCCCAACATTGCCACGATTTATGAAATCGATGAAGTCGATGGGCAATTGTTCATCTCCATGGAGTACATCGAAGGCAAATCTCTTGCCGATATTATTAACACCCCCCTAATCCGCCCTCAAGGGCAATACACCCCCCTTAGTCCCCCCTCGAGGGGGGAATTAAAGGGGGGTGTTTCGGCGACTGAGGAACGTCCGTTACCTCTGGATGACGCTATTAACTACGCCATCCAAATCGCCGAGGGGTTGCAGGCTGCCCA
>CAZMEG010000350.1:0-4445 GCA_964565205.1 uncultured Cytophagia bacterium | reverse complement strand
GATTTAACCTTCTGCCGAACCGAAATACAGATATCGGTTGAGCAGATTAATGTAAGAGCTCCATTTTGTTCCCGGACGTTTCTCTTTTTTGGCAATACGCAAAAAAGCATTCGCTTTGGAATCCAGTTCATCGGCGTAATACAAAATAATGGCCTCCAGTGTCATGGGGACCACGGGAGAAGCCTGCTCCAGCTTACCCTGATGACTTAAGATCAGGTGGAGGAGCTCATTCGCCAGACTTTTGGGAAAGCCTGGAATGCCTTTAATCTTTTCCTGAACCAGATTGGCACCGATGACTATATGCCCCAGCAGGCGCCCCTCGTCGGTGAAATCAATCAGAGTTTGATAAGTATAAGATGAGATTTTTCCGATATCGTGTAACAACCCTGCGGTAAGAAGAAGGTCGCGATTGATACCGGGATATAATTCTCCCACCCGCAGGGCAATATCAGTTACTGAGAGAGTATGCTCAAGAAGCCCCCCGATATAATTATGGTGCCACAGCTTGCCTCCGGGTGCGTTGTAAAAGGCTTCACGAATCTGTTCATCGTGAAAGATATCGGTTAATAATTGATTTAAATATGGATTGGAAACACTGCGGATCAAATCATCCATATAGGCCAGCATTTGATTACGGTCTTTTTCTACAACAGGAACCAGTTGACGCAAATCGACCTCATCATGCGCCTCGGCTTTGCGTATTTTTTCAATGGTCAGGTGCAATCGATCTCTAAAGTGAATCACCTTACCCTTCACTTTGACGATATCACCCAATTCTACCAGATTAAAAATTTCCTGCACACGATCCCAGAGTGTGCCATTAATGCGACCCGTTGCATCCCCCAATTCTATGGAAAGATACGTCTCATTGGATTCACGGCGAGTTTTGATTTCTTTTTTACGGATGACAAAAAAGGAGATGATTTGATCCCCGGCTTTTAGATCCTTAATGAGTTTGTCATTCATATGACAACTCCTATTTATGGAAGGTTAATGTTTATTTAATTAAAGATACAAAGGAGAATGATAAAGTTCAAGCAATACCTATGCGTAACTGTGAAGGCATTACTGGAACCTTTTTACAAAGTTGTTTTTTTGAATTTTCAACAAGCTCTTTATGGGATCAACCTCACAGCGACTGAGGATTGGCAAGTTACCGGGGAAACAGCAAAAGTGGGTTTGGGAATCGCTTATCTTATTTAGAACCCTCTTCTTCCTCTTTTAATTTTTTTACTAGTTTATTGTACATCTCTTTATAAGAGGATTTGGCGATTTGTTTATAAAATGAATCGCGATAGTTTCTGGCAGTGCTAACTCCGTCAATAACCATATCATATACCTTCCACTCGCCATTTACCAGATGCATCTTATAAACAATCTCCACCTGTTTGCGTTTTTTATAGGCAATGGTAGTAACACTGGCTTTTTTCCCTTTGATCACCGGGTCAAGATATTCTATACGATCGGCCTGATAAATCTCCAGTTTTTTCACCGAAGAATTTTTAATCAATTGCTGAAAGACATTTACGAAATCTCTTTTTTCCTGCTCGGTTCTTTCATTCCAGTATTTCCCAAGTGACAGACGGGAAAGTTCCCAGAAATCAATGATTCCATTAATAACTTCTTTTAATTTTTCTTTGGTTGCAGGTGTTATATGATCGTCAGCTTTTTTTAATATTTCTTCTACGGTCCTATTTCTTTCTTTCAAAACCTCTACCGGGGATTTTGCCGGAAGAGGACGTGTATAAATCGAATGGGTTAATAGACTGGTAATTAAGATTAGGATCAAAGTCATGATAATTTTTTTAACTTTCATTGATAGCTTACTCCTGTTTAATTTCCGGGTACAAATCTTTTCCTATGGCTTGACTGAGTTTTGCTACTGCCACATTATACTCAAAAATGTTACGAAGATGTTCCGTTTGCATGGTTCCGTTAGCACGGAAAGCGTCGATCAAATCTTTTACTTCACCCACCCCAATATCAAAAGTCATGGTAGCAGAACGTAACCAGTTTTCACTGGCCTTTAAAGCTTTTCGACTGTCCTGCATATTTTTCATGGCTCTTTTAAGTTCCAGGTAGGCTTTTTGTACTTCCAGTTCGATACCTTTCAATAATTCCATTTCCCGATTAGAAAGTGCCAGGTATTCGGCCTGAGCCACGCGAATTTTATCACGAGTCTGCACAAAGTTCAAATTCCAGTTCAAACCAATGACAATGCCCGGACGGAAATAGTTGGTGGGGTTGTATAGAAAAGGATTTTTAGGATCGAATCGATCCTTGGCATAATTAAATTTTATCTGCCCTCCTAAAAAGAATTGCGGGTAATAATCACTGCGCGTGGCACTGACCAGAGCTCTTCGTGCACTTATACCAGCCCGCAATTGCTCCAGCTCCGGGCGATATTTTTTTGCCAGTTCAATATAAAAGGGTAAACTGTCAATCTGGATGGGAATGGGATCCAGATATTCGGTGGCCACATCGAAGTCCACATCTTCAGTTAACCCCAGAGTAATGCGCATAGCCGCCTTGGTAAGCTGTATATTGTCTTTAGCCTCACGCTTTCTTTTATTAATTTCATATCTAAATAATTGCAACTTAAATAAATCGATTTGCGTCACATCCTCAGAACCTTCTTCCAGTTTTTCTTCCACCTTGGTTTCAGCTTTTTGTAATTCGGTGTCTGCATCTTCAACGACATTTAAAAGCTCTTTACCCAGAACCAGACCCCAGTAGAGACGTCTGACTTTCAACCGGATATTCTCTTCTGTTTTTTGCACATTGGCTTGATCGGCCAGCACGCCCTGATAGGCTGCTTCGTTTAAGTTACTAAATTTCCCAAATGTAAAGATGGGTTGAACCAGATCGATATCCAATTGGGTGAAAAATCGCAAATCCTGCGGAATACGAGTAGAAGTATCCGGGGAGGTAACAAAACCTGTTTTGGGATCAATAATACCGCGTGCTCGTGGAATGGGACCCCAGACATTTTTCAGTTGAAATTTGGGTAAATATTTCGCATGGGAAGCCTGAGACCATTTAGCCTTTGAAGCCTTTAATTTAAATTTTGCATTTTGAATGGATTGATTTTTTTCAAAAGCTAACTTTTCGCAATCTTTTAAACTTAGAACCAGGAATTTGGTGTCCTGGGCATAAATTAAGTTTAATAACAGGATACCAAACAATCCGCAAAAAAGTATCCTCCTCATAATAATTTTTCCTTTAGTTTGAATTATTCAGCTTCGAGAATTTTTTTGACGCCTGAATCGGCCTGAGCATTTTGTAGTGCTATGATGTCATCATAATCTGCATAAGCCTGGGAATGAGTAGAATTGGCATCCGAGAGAATTCCAATGGCTAAAACTTTATCAGGTGGATCACCACCGAATGTTTTTTTGTAGGCTTCATAAATGTTAAACACATAAGTACGCCATTCCCCAACATGCTCGTCACCACTTTCGGCTACGATCATCCAGGGTTTGCCCACTCCACTCCTTCGCATGGTTGAACCAATCGGCAATGTTGTGCTCCAGACGTATTTTACCGATTCCGGGATAAGACCCAGTTTCTTTTTATAAACAATATAAAGACCGGCCGCACTATCCACCGTTTTGCCATATCGCTCATCTCCACCCACGGGCAATTTATGGGCTCGCCATTTGAACGAAATATAGGGATACTTTTTAATATTCCATTTGATATTCTTACCGATAATTACCGACTCTCCGTTGTCCTCGGCCGCGAGATAATGATTACTATCCTCCATGCGGACTACATACGGCTTATGTTTTTTCTGATCACGTTTCCGCCAGGTCCAGTCTGATGGAAATTTACCGGGCGTATTATCCTCAAAATCTTCCAGTATCACATAGCCTAAATCGCTTAATTCAGCTTCTAAGTAAGCTAAAGAATATTTGTCGAGTATTTTTTTGCAGAAGCTATAATAATATCGCACCAGACTTTTATTATTCACGATAATGTTACTTATTTTCCACCCTTTCTCCGGGGTAGCTAAAAAATATAAGGCGACATCTTTATTTCCAGATGTACCCTTCAGGCGATAAATCAGTTTAGCAAAATTTTCCTTTGATTCTTCCGAGACGAAAGTGAAATCGGGTATATCTGTATCGCCATACCGCTTAATCTCTTCTAAAAGTTTACGTTGAATGGCCAGACTCATGGCATTTACAAATCGGCTTTGCTCGTATTCATTTAATTTTTTCCACCGTTTCCCCAAGACCATTTGAGAAATCTTCGGTACATCGATTAATTCCTGAATCAGTTCCGTTATTGCCTGATTGGGATAATTATTTTGATTCTGGAGTACAATAACTTCTTTTAACTTATTATAATACGTTTCAATCAGTTCTTTGGGTGATCGATCGTTATCACTTTTCGCTGTCAACCATGTGATTGATAACACTAAATAAGGTATACTTAAATAA
>CAZMEG010000349.1:0-4466 GCA_964565205.1 uncultured Cytophagia bacterium | reverse complement strand
GCTCAACATCTGGTCTATAGCCTGGATCATCCTGAAGAACACAAATTTTACGGACGCTATGCCCTGTCCGGGGTGCCGGAAGAAAAGTCGGGCTTACCCCATGGTGGGATTCCTTTTACTAAACCAAACCAATTTCAGGCAGAATTTACCATAGTGATTGCCGGGAAGAATTTTGGTTGTGGGTCTTCTCGAGAACACGCCCCGGCGGCTTTGCAAATTGCCGGAGTCAGAGCCGTGGTGGCGCTTTCTTATGCACGCATATTTTATCGCAATGCGGTGGATGGGGGTTTTCTTATTCCATTTGAAAGCTATGAGTATCTTAACACGCTCATTCGAACTTACGATGAAGTTGAAATTGAAAATCATGTTTTAACTAATTTAACCACCGGTCAACATTTTCGGCTCAAGCCTCTTGGCGAAGTGGCTGAAATCATCGAAGCTGGTGGGATTTTTGAATATGCACGTAAAAAAAGGATGGTGATGACATGAAAAAAATTGTTGTACTTCCCGGAGATGGCATCGGGGTGGAAGTTACACGCGCAGCCCTGATGGTCTTAAGAGCTGTAAGTGAACGTTTTGCTCTCTCAGTGGATATCAAAGAATTATTAATTGGTGGAGCAAGTCTTGATACTTATGGTGTCCCAATTGAGGAAGAAGTGCTTTCTGCCTGTAAAAATGCCGATGCCGTGTTTTTAGGAGCCGTGGGAGGACCCCGCTGGGATCATCTTCCCCCTGATAATCGACCGGAGTCAGCTTTGCTTCGATTGCGTAAAGAACTGGGCCTGTTCACCAATCTTCGACCCGTGAAAATTTATGATGATCTGGTTCATGTCTCTTCTATAAAGTCCGATTTGCTCCGGCATGTGGATATCCTGATTGTGCGAGAACTAACGGGCGGTATCTATTTTGGTGAACCCAAATTTATTGATCGTCAAAACGGAACGGAACGGGCCGTGGATACCCTGGAGTACCGCAACTGGGAAATCGAACGGATTGCGCGAGTGGCCTTTGAAGCAGCACGATACAGGCGTAAAAAAGTTACTTCCGTGGATAAAGCCAATGTCCTGGTCACTTCCCAGCTATGGCGGCGTACGGTGGAACAGGTTGCACAGGACTATCCCGAGGTGGAACTGGAGCATGTGCTGGTGGACAATTGTGCCATGCAATTAATGCGTAATCCCCAGCAATTTGATGTCATTCTTACAGAAAACATGTTTGGTGATATCTTAAGCGATGAAGCCGCCATGTTAGCCGGTTCGCTGGGTATGTTGCCCTCTGCCAGTTTAGGCGAAAGCACGGGCCTCTATGAACCCGTCCATGGGTCAGCCCCCGATATTGCTGGTAAGAATATTGCCAATCCGCTGGGTGCCATCGCTTCGGTGGCCATGATGTTTCGATATACATTCAAGATGGAAGAAGCGGCCCAACTCATCGAACGTTCTATTCAGACGGTTTTAGAATCAGGATTTCGTTGTGCGGATATTTATTCAAAAGGCAAAAGGAAAGTGGGCACCATGGAGATGGCTGAACTGATTATTTCAGAAATGGAGCTGTTCTTTTTACCTTATATTTGAAGGAACTTAAATGTCTGAAAATAAAGTTATTCTGGCTTACAGTGGAGGTCTTGACACCTCGGTTATTTTAAAATGGTTACTGAATAAAGGTTTTGAAGTCATCTGTTTTGTGGGCAATGTAGGTCAAAAAGATGACTTTGATCAAATCAGAGACAAAGCCTTGCAGACCGGGGCTTCAAAAGTCTATGTGGAAGATTTACGGGAAGAATTTGTCACGGATTTCATTTTTCCTGCTTTACGGGGCAACGCCCTGTATGAAGGGAGATATTTGCTGGGTACCTCCCTGGCACGTCCGCTGCTGGCTAAAAAACAGATCGAAATTGCTCAGCAGGAATCGGCTCCTTTTGTGGCTCACGGGGCAACAGGCAAAGGCAACGATCAGGTACGTTTCGAGCTTAGCTACTATGCCCTAAATCCTGGCATTCAGGTAATTTCACCCTGGAAAGACTCTGAATTTTTGCAACAATTTAAGGGACGCAGCGATTTGATTCAGTATGCTGAAAAATGGAATATCCCCATCAAAGCCTCACGGGAAAAGCCGTACAGTGAAGATGAAAATTTGATGCATATCAGCCACGAAGCAGGCGTACTGGAAGATCCTTTGTTTCGTCCACCTGAAGCGGTGTATTCCTGGACCCAGTCACTGCAAAAGACCCCAGATCAAGAAACTATCCTGGAAATTCATTTTAAAGACGGTAATCCTGTTCGAGTTGTGAACCAGAATGATGGCACGATCAAAGAAAATCCTCTGGAATTGTTTTTATATCTCAATGAACTGGGCAATGTGCATGGTATCGGCCGGGTAGATATGGTGGAAAATCGTTTTATTGGCATCAAATCACGGGGGGTGTATGAATCGCCTGCGGCTACCATCCTGTGGCTGGCCCATCGTGATCTGGAAGGCCTGGCCATGGATAAAGAGGTCATGCATTTGCGGGATATGCTCATACCAAAATTTTCGGAGTTGATTTACAACGGATTCTGGTTTTCCCCGGAAATGGATTTTATTATGAGTGCCTTCAATAAAAGTCAAGAAGCCATAGATGGAATAGTTACTCTGGCACTGTTTAAAGGGAATGTACAAATTCTGGGACGTCAATCTCCCACTTCATTGTACAACCAGGAATTATCAAGCATGGAAGTGGAAGGTGGATTTGATGCTACCGATGCCCGTGGATTCATTAACATCCATGCTTTAAGATTAAAAGCCCATCATATGGTTTTGCACAGCCGCGATCCCTATGCCTGGCGCAAAAAATTGAAATGATAGTTTTAATATCTTGAAATGAAGCTCTGGCAAAAAAACCCCAAACTTATTAAAGAAGTTGAGGAATTCCTCTCCGGTGAAGATATCCTCTTTGATGAAAAATTAATAAAATACGACTGCCTGGCGTCTATGGCTCATGTCAAAATGCTTCATAAAATTAACGTACTGGATAGTTCAGAGAAGCAACAACTTCTGGAAGAATTGCAGAATATTATTGAAATGCACGGGCAGGGACTATTTAAAATTAAACCGGGAGAGGAGGATTGCCATACCGCCATAGAAAATCATTTAACCCGAAAATTGGGTGAGGTAGGTAAAAAAATTCACACAGCGCGTTCCAGAAACGATCAGGTTCTTACTGCTCTCAGATTGTTTTACAAAGATGAGCTGCAGATCTGTAAAAAACAAATTATGGAGCTAATCAATGCCCTGAAAAATTTTGTGGCGAAATATGGAAAAATAAAGTTCCCCGGCTATACTCATACCCGCAAGGCCATGCCAACCACAGTAAACACCTGGGCTGGTGCCTTTGAAGAATCTTTTCAGGATGATTTAAAATTGTTGGAATTCGCTATTGAGTTGATAGACCGTTCACCCCTGGGAACCGGTGCCGGCTATGGGGTACCTCTGGAAATCGATCGAATCTATCTGGCCGAGCAACTGGGTTTTGCGAAAGTTCAAACTAATCCTTTGTATGTGCAAAACAGTCGAGGCAAATTTGAAGCCACCATGCTTCATGCTCTTACTCAAGTTATGTTTGATCTGAACAAGCTGGCTTCGGATCTCATTTTCTTCTCCCTGCCAGAACTCGGTTATTTTCAGATACCTGAAGAACTCTGCACCGGAAGCTCCATTATGCCACACAAAAAGAATCCGGATGTGCTGGAACTGATCCGGGGGAACTATCATCGGGTTGTGTCCTATGAAACAGAACTCAAATACCTGACTGCCAATCTAATTTCCGGTTATCATCGCGACTTGCAGCTTACCAAGGAACCGGTCATGCACAGTCTGGAAATCACGCGCCAGTGTCTGCGCATGATGCAGATCGTTTTTACTCAATTAATTGTGAATAAAGACAAATGTGAGAGAGCCCTCTCCCCGGAGCTTTTTGCTACAGAAGAGGTGTACAAACTGGTAGAACAGGGGATGCCTTTTCGGGAAGCTTATTATCAGGTGGCCAAGAAATATCGTCAAGGTTAAATGCTGGCAAATTATTCAGATCATATTATTCGGATTCCGGTTCTCAGAATTTCAACCACAAAAGGATTGCTCTCATTAAAATCTTCTGGCCGGTAAGGGTGAACTTGAATATCAGTGTCCACCTCTAAAAGGGCATCATCTAATTTACGTCTATCATAAAATCTATTTCCTTCAAAATTGGGTGAAACAATGGCTAGATCTATATCGCTCCATTCATTGGCTTTCCCTTGCACCCATGAGCCAAATAAATATGCCTCTTCAACTATTATGCCTGATTCTCTAATAATCTCTAAAAACTTCTTAGTTTTATTTAAAATAGTTTCAGGAGCCATTGATGAAAATCTTTTATTAAGTTAAAATTAGTTTGTACAAAATCAAAAGTACAAATCTTTTTTAAGTTTTCTCTGTCTTCAGGATACCGT
>CAZMEG010000348.1:2936-4472 GCA_964565205.1 uncultured Cytophagia bacterium | reverse complement strand
CATCGGAAATGGCATGGCTTAAAACCTTTCGATTTACCACCAGGATGGCCTGGACGTGTGTATGAGCGAGCAGGGAACTATCCGTGGCCGTGTAAATGGTACCGGTGATTTTGGCGCCTTTGCTTAAACTAAAATTAATTTCTCCCACTGTATCTTCTTCAGCGATATTAAGCGGGGTAGCTTCAAGAAAGTTGCGGGTGTTGTCATAAAATTCACCGATAAAACCCCGGGCGTTAGCATAGACCACGTAAATACCCGGAATCAGATCGCCAATAAAGTAATTTCCAGAATCATCGGTCTCACTCTTCTGAACCCAGTGAATTTTCCCCAGGCGCACCGCTTTAACATGAGCACCCACCAGAGGGGTACCATCATTGTCACTGATTACATTTCCGCTAATTGCTCCGGTAGCTGGCGGACTCACTGTGACCTTGGCAGAACCGCGGAGAGTTAAATTGTCAAAATCGACAATGGCAATCACTTTACCCTGCTGTTCCGGTTCGCCTGCCACAAATAGGCCTGTTTCATCAATTTTACCGAGGCTTTCCGGGCGTACTTTCCAGCGAACATGTTTGGGTCGAATTCGCTCACCATGCCGTGTAGTGATGAACACCTTAAACTGCTGTTCGGTACCCGTAGGAACTACCACTTTTTCAGGCTCTACCACTACTTTAAATCGAGGCGGTGGTAACTTGCCAATCAGAACTTTGATCAATTTACGCAATTTTAGATTGCCCACATAAATAACCGCCTCGATCTCGGCTTCGCCGCTATGTTTGCCGGCAATGAAAAAGCCATCGGGTGTAATGGTGCCCATACTATCAGGATGAACACTAAACTTTATCGAATCAACTTTCACCGGAGTTTTGTTGGATGTAAAAGCAAACACCTCAATTTTTGTGGACTCACCAACATCTAATTGAATTTCATCCGGAGTGACTAAAACATCAACTCCTTGAGCTTGCAGCGACGCGTTAAACAATCCTAACGCGGCTAAAAGCATAGCAATTATCCATAGTTCTCTTTTCATCTCAGTCTACCTCCATATTGACTGTTAAAAAATTATCATTGATTTAAATAATTAAATGATTAAATTAATTTTAATTTTAAATTTGCCCCGTCTCAATCGGAAGCTCTCTATTGCGGGCCCAGTTCTGGAGGGCATCCGAAACTCAGGCGGGGCTTTTAGTATGGAGTTTAATCACAAGCATACCGATTGTTCACCTCCTTTCCGGATTTTATTTTTTGGGCAAATTCTTTAAACTTTTACGAACCAGTTCAAAGGCAACCTGAATCCCCTCATTGGCTGCCCGATAATTACCTTTTCTAAAAGAAGTCAAGGCCATCTCACGAATATCCTTGGCTCCCTCGATGAGTTTTAAATTCATGGGTTGCTTTTCATCGGCAAAACGACGTTCAGCTTCGAGAATAGCCTGATTTAATTGATTCAAGCGTGATTCAATGAATTTTCGGGAGATAGTCGAGTGGTCAGGACTATTTGCAAGTTCATCGGCTCGATTGAGAAACCGCTGTGCA
>CAZMEG010000348.1:0-2926 GCA_964565205.1 uncultured Cytophagia bacterium | reverse complement strand
TCTGCTCTGGTAATAGCTCGTTCCGACATGTTCAATAAAATAGCCGCGTCGGGGGCAGTTTCTGGATCAACCTTGCTCTTTAATGCACGAATATCCTGGCGACTTGCTTCGATTTCTTCCTGTAACCGGTTGCGCACTCGAGGTATTTTTCGACCTTTAGCAAATTGAGCAGCACGATTCAATAAATTACGAGCTAATTCCACCTTCCACAATGCTTCGTGAACTCTCCCCTTCTGTGCCTTTATTTCGGCTTCCTGCGCAAAGCGTAATACCCGTTGAAAAATTCTGCGAGCTCGAGGGTTTGCCGAAGCTTCAATCTGTGGACGTACACGTTCGATCAAAAGATTCAACTGTTGCATCGCCCGGGTGAATTCACGCTTTATTTCGGGAGAATGCCCTGCTGCCAGGTCCAGAGCACGTAGCAATAACATAATGCTTTGATTATATAAATTCTTTGCCAGAATAAAATTATGGTTTTTTACTGCTTCTTCGGCAGAAAAAGCCATTTTCATGGCTTTATGGTAAATTTCTTGAGCCCTTGGATTGTTACTTTTCTCTACTGCTTCCTTGGCTCGAACTCGCAGGGTCTCAAAACGATGGAGTTCTTCACCTATTTTTTCTCTATCAGTATCGGCTGAACGCCGGACCAAATCAATGGCTCTTTTGGCCAATTCAAGGGCCACCCGAAAATGTTCAGCGGCTATATTAAAGTTATTATTTTTTAAAGCACGTTCAGCAGCGACATGATTCTTTTTTGCCTCTCGTAAAATGCGCTCCGCTTCTTTATTATTACTGCCTAACACTTCATTATCTGCCCGGCGCATAAGCTCTTCGGCCTGATTGCGTAAGCGTCCAATGGAACCTTCCAGCACGATCTTTTCCGCCTGGCGCAACAGTGCAAAAGCCTGACGAACCCGGGCTTCGGCTTTTCTAAATTTATGTTCTTCAATTAACTTAACTGCCTGATCACGAGCCAGCCTGGCCTGATCCAGTAGACGCTCAGCCCTTTGATTGGGAAAGGTAGCAATGAGATCTTTGACGCGTTCGATCTCACGATCTAATTTTTCAATGACTGCTTTAATCTGTTCACGAGGCTGTGAATAAGCGGTGGTATAGGCAAGAAATTGTGAGGTTAATATAAAAACAATGAATAGCAATCTTACCATTTTTATACCTGTATTTACTTCTTTTCGACAAAATTTATGAATAAGCAAGTTATATTTTGGGCAAGGATTATGCCAGGCAACTTATTAGATTAATCCAGAGCTAAAACAATAGTGTTTTGCTGAGGTTACAGTAGATTCTGAACTATCTGGTACAGCTAATAATGTACGGTAAGGTACACTTTGTTTCGTGTCACTCTTAAACTTCAGCATCGTTAAGTTTCATTTAAAATCCACCAAAACGCTCCATCATGGAATACAATTTTCTACGAGTAATGCCCAGTAATTTGGCAGCTTTGCTCTTGTTACCACCGGCTTTTTGTAACGCTGTTTGAATCAGTTTCTTTTCCATGGCTTCCAGCGAAAGGCCTTCATCCGGGATATCCGGGGAAAAACTTATTTCTGAGGTGGTATTTTCACGAATTTGTGGAGGCAGGTCTTCTACTCGAATTTTACCGGTGCTGGTCATGATCAGAGCCCGTTCGATCACGTTTTCCAGTTCCCTTACATTACCAGGCCATTGATATTTCATCAACAAATTAAGAGCCTCACCTTCAATGGCATCGGGTGGACGTCCAAATTTCTGCAAAAAATGAGCCACCAGATCGGGGATGTCCTCCTTATGTTCACGTAGTGGCGGTAAGTAAATGGGGAAAACGTTGATACGATAATACAAATCTTCCCGAAAAGTCCCCTCCTTCATGGCTTTTTCCAGGTCGCGGTTGGTGGCACAAATAGTTCGCGCCCGGATTTGAATGGTTTCCGTGCCACCCAGCCGTTCGATTTGCCGATTTTGCAACACTCGCAACAATTTAATCTGGGTGGAAGGGCTCATATCGCCAATTTCATCAAGAAAGATAGTCCCTGAGCCGGCCAGTTCAAAGCGGCCTTTTTTTAGTTTATCGGCTCCGGTGAAAGCGCCCTTTTCGTGGCCAAACAATTCGCTTTCCAGCAGGCTTTCAGGAAGCGCAGCGCAATTGACCGCAATGAATGGCTCGGAAGCTCGCGGGCTTAAACCGTGAATAGCCTGAGCAACCAGTTCCTTGCCGGTACCGCTTTCTCCCCGAATGAGCACGGTAGCATCGGTAGGTGCCACCTTTTCCACAAGTTTGTACACCTGCTGCATGACCCCGCTTTTTCCCACCATGTTATCCAGAGAATAGCGTTCTTTCAATTCCTGTTTAAGCTGGCGATTCTCTTCCACCAGACGATTCTTTTCCATCAAATGTCGAACTTTTAGCTTTAGCTCGTCCATTTCAAAAGGCTTGATGATGTAATCATAAGCGCCTTTTTTCATGGCTTCCACAGCCGTCTGTGCTGTGGCATAGGCGGTCATCATGATGACCTCGGTTTGGGGGCGCTGTTGCTTAACCTGCTCCAGAACCCACAGGCCATCTTTGCCGGGCATCTTTAAATCGGTGATGACCAGATCAAAACTATTAATTTTAAAGGCTTCCATCCCCGCCTCCGCACTTTCTGCCGTAGTGACTGAATATCCCTCTGGCTCCAGGGCAAATTTCAACACCTTGCACATTTTAGGCTCATCGTCAATGATTAATATGTTCCCTTCCGTCATGGTACCCCTTTTTGTTTAAGCTCCTGTTAGTTAGTATCTGTAATGTGGATTTTAAAAATTATTTTTTATCTTGCATTATTCATAAACTTTATCGTAAAGAAGAACAAATGGCAATATAAAATCATAATTCTAAAAGGATTAATGGAGTACTTTAAAAATTTTATGAATTATTTAATTTATATTACAA
>CAZMEG010000347.1:0-4487 GCA_964565205.1 uncultured Cytophagia bacterium | reverse complement strand
ATTTCACCTCTCCGAAGCCCAGCTTCTTAACAATGGCGTCCCAAAATAAAAAATTTTGGGACGAGAAGGTAAAAAGTAAAAGCTCATTTTTCGGCTTCCCTATTGGTTCGTCCAAAAACCATCTCTTCCAGACTCTGAATCCCTAGGCTGTCCAAAAAATTGGTTTTATTTGAAGCTACAATTTTTTAGCGGTCAGGGACGTCAGGGACCGCTTCTATCCTGTTTACGAACAACTATATTCAAATTAAAGAATCCGGTAATTTTTAAAACCCCAGTACAACTCCTGAACGGTAACTTTGATTATGCTGGCCGTGGGTACAGCCAGTAACATGCCCAGTATGCCCCACAACTGCCCTCCAATGAGTATTACAATAATTATGGTAAGCGGGTGAAGGGAAACACTTTTAGATACAATAAACGGGGAAACAAATACATTTTCAAATAGTTGAATGCAGGCGAAAGCAACGGCAACTGTAATCACCACCCCAAGAGAACCCGTATCGATTAATGCAATAATTATGGCCGGAACGGCACCGACAATTGGCCCAAAATATGGGATCATATTGGCCAGACCCGCTATGGTTCCGATGAAAAAAGCATACCGAATATGTAAAATATAAAGCGCCGTTATGCTTAAAGCCCCTACAATCCCCGCTACCAGCAATTGACCGCGAATGTAGCGACCCAATTGTGTGGAGGTTTTATGCAGGATATTCAGCGACATTTCGAAGTAACGATTGGGAACCCAGCTAATCAAGGCTTTCTTCATATTCCTGCTATCTTTTAAAAAGAAAAAAGTAATGAAAGCAACCATAACTACCGAAACCGTTGCTGAAATCATTCCAAAAACGGCTGAGAAGCTTTTCTTCACGAATTTCTCGATGATTCCTGTCAACTCTTTTTGTAACGAAGGGTTGTTCAAGATGGGGAATTTGTCTCCCAGTTTGGTTTGAATTAATCGCATAATTTCCTCGGGCGATTGACTTTGTGCTCCCTTGCTTAATCCCTGGATTTCTGACACAATAACCGGGGCAAAAAATTTAAACAAAACTCCACCTACCAAAAAGATAACTAAAAAAACTAAAATAACAGCCCAAAGACGTTCTATTCCATTATTTTCCAGGAAAGTCACAAGCGGGTCTAATAAAAAAGCTAAAAAAAGAGCAATAACAATTATCGTAAAAACGGATTTTAACGTTGGTAATATAAAAAATAAAGCAATTAAAGCTAAAATCGCTATAGTCCATTTAAATAACCGTCTAACGGTGCGGGCTTTAATTTCAATGGTGACTCTCTGTTCGTTATTCATCGGTTACGGCTCAAGTGATAAGCTGTGACTCGTCTAATTTCGACCACAGAGATTGTAATTCTTCGTTAGTATGTTTGAGGCGCTCGCCAATGAGCGAGGCAAGATGAAGAAGAAATTTGTTACCCAGGCGTGGTTTGCGGTTAATTAAACCCATCAGGTCCGGTCTGAAAAGCCCCAGAATTTTTGTGTCTTCCAGGGCAATGGCTGAAGCAGAACGTGGAGATTCATCCAGGAGAGCTAATTCACCAAAAAATTCACCCTTTCCCAGACGTGCTAATTCTTCCCGTTCACCACTTGCCGAATCCTTAAAAATAGCTACCAGACCATCTTCAATTATATACATTCCAACTCCCGGTTCGCCTTCCCAGAAAATTATCTCATCGGCTTTAAAAAAACGTCGATGGAATATCTTTTCAAATTCATACAATTCTGATCTGTTCATTCCCTGAAAAAGAGGGACGCTTCGTAAAATCTGGAGGGTGGTTTCCTGTAAATTACTTCGTCTTTTAAAAATATTCGCCCAGAGAGCATCACCTATGCGAAACTTTAGATTCTGAATCTTATGTTTCTCGTTTTCGGTCATTAAAATACCTCGCTTTATTCACCCAAATTAAACAATAATGATACTGAAATGCAAGCACTAAATCAACGCTGGCAGGCTCAGGTAAGCCATTCTCTGGACAATAAACTGGCTGCTTCTTCATCAATAATTAACGTAGCATGCGGGTGCATCTGTACCATGGTTGCTGGTACCATTGCCGTTATGGGACCTTCAACAGTCTTTTTAATGGCTTCGGCCTTGGATTTCCCGCTGGCTAACAAAATTACTGATCGGGCCTCCATAATGGTTCCCACTCCCATGGTTATAGCATATTTGGGGACTTCATCCAATGAGTTGAAAAACCTGGCATTATCTCTTCTGGTCTTTTCGGTTAGTGTTTTGATACGTGTCCGGGATCCCAGCGATGAAAGCGGCTCATTAAAAGCAATATGACCGTTGGCCCCAATGCCCAGAATTTGCAAATCGATCCCTCCGGCACGAGCAATGGCTAATTCATACGTTTCACATTCTCGATCAATATCCCTTGCCATGCCATCTGGAATGTGAATATTTTCGGGTTTAATATTTATGTGTTTGAAAAAATTTTCCTGCATGAAATAATGATAGCTTTGCGGATGTTCCAGAGCTAACCCGACATATTCATCCAGATTAAAGGTAGTTACCCGGGAAAAATCTAAATTTTCTTCCTTATGCATTCTTATCAATTCATTATAAAGCCCAAGAGGTGTACTTCCGGTAGCCAAACCCAGGACGCAATCCGGTTTCCTTTTAATTAAATCGGCAACTTTGCTGGCGGCTTCCCGGCTTATGGCTTCGTAATCTTTTTTGATAATAAGAAGCATAAACACCCCTCCTTTTACCACTATTCTAAATTCATGCTATAAGTTTGTTTCGTTCATCTCGGGTCATTTCAAAAATATTACGGTAAAGTCGCTTATGAGCGTCAGTGAATTCTACTTTTCGACGTGACATTACTTTGCGGGCTGTATCGATAGCTTTATCAAAATTATGTTCAACAAGAGCTTCAGCACCACCCCAGGTAAAGGACGGAATGTATTTGGGTGGATAGCCAGCACCAAAAACATTGCTCATAACTCCTACCACGGTTCCGGTATTAAACATAGTATTGATTCCCGATTTCGAATGATCTCCCATGAACAGACCGACAAAAAGACTGCCGCTATCAATTAACTGGCCTTTAATATAAACTTTCACCGTACTGTAATTATTTTTTAAATCGCTATTATTCGTATCGGCCCCTATATTAACCCATTCTCCTAAATATGAATGGCCCAAAAATCCTTCATGCTGTTTATTGCTAAATGCATGAATGATAGATTCCTCCACTTCGCCTCCAACCTTACATACTTCTCCTATAGAAGTCCCTTCATATATTTTAGCTCCGATTTTTATTATAGTACGATTTCCCACAAAAGCAGGGCCCTCAATGACGGCATTCGGTAAAACAGTAACATCACTGCCGATATAAATGGGCCCATTTTCTGCGTCCAGAATGGCCCCGGCTTTAATGGTGGATCCTTCTCCAAGATATATTTCAGATTTATTTAACAATACTGCATGCGATGAAACTTCACCCAAAATTCGACCGGAAACATTCATCTGTAAAAAATCTAAAGCAATTTGTTCAGAATTGTGATGTACCAGATCCCACGGGTAATTAATAAACCTGGCCTCTAACTCCTTTTTAGCGAGGTCTGTAAAATCGGGGGTCTGAAAATTTTTAATCATTTCCAGCATCTGCTGAACACGTCGACCTTGTAAATACGCAGCTACACACTGCCCGTTAGTAAAATACAGAGCTTCCTGGTTTAAGTTTATTTTTTCTTTAATACCTTTTTCAAACAAAATTCGACCGTTAATGAAAAGACAGGAACTAAAATCGAGTTCCTTTTTAGAAAACAAAGGATACCTTTCGTCCATGATTTCCTTTAAGTAATTTCGATACCAGTAGTAAAATGAGCTGCCAGGAAATTGATTTTTTATTTTTTCAGCAAGAGTAAAAATACCACAGCGCAAATCAAAAACCGGCCGGGTTAAAGTGAGTGGATAAAGATTCTCTACCTGAGAATCCTCAAATAAAAAAACAGGCAATGTCATAGTGTTCTCCTACAAACAAATTTTACCTAATATGGTTGGTTTTCGAGCCCCGGTTACACTGGGAACGTTAGCAGGATTACCCATAATAGTTTCATTGGCTAAAACGGCAAAGCAAATTGCTTCTTTGGCATCTGATGGAATACCAAATTCATCCGTTGACCTCACATTTACTTGATTAAAATATCTGGCCAAAGCATCCACGATAGCTTGATTTTTCAGGCCCCCTCCACTGATTATTAACTCGTCTATTTTGCTATCTACGAAATTACTGTAAGCCTGCCAGATGGTCACTGCCGTAAATTCAGTTGCTGTAGCAATGATTTCTTCTGGCGTTAAATGCAGCCTACTGCCAAAATCGATTATTTGAGAAATAAATTCCTGTCCAAATTCCTCACGACCGGTAGATTTCGGCGGGCGTTTTTCAAAATAAGGATGAGTTAAACAAAAATTTAACAAATCCTTAGAAACTTTACCGGACTGAGCAATACGACCATATTC
>CAZMEG010000346.1:0-4522 GCA_964565205.1 uncultured Cytophagia bacterium | reverse complement strand
TGATAAAGTGGCGACCTAAGTGCCATTTGCATTGCAACAGTTTGGGGCAATTGAAAAGACTCCAGATAAAATGTAAACTGGGTATTAGATTGACCTCACCTATTTTAGTCGTACGCGTTACCATCTAACTACTTGACTTTTATAGTTGGTCTATGTATCTTTTGCCAGTCATGCCAACAGGAAATATAAACAAGGATCGCCTGACTCGATATCAAAAATTACAGGCCAAGAAATTCAGCCGTTATTTCCTTCTTCTGGTCCTGGCGGTGGTCACCTATGTTTTTTATAATATGATCAAAATCTTTCTGGTGCCCATTATTTTAGCAGCCGTGTTTACTTCTCTCTTTTTCCCTCTCTATAACTGGCTTTTGAAGATTTTTAAAAATCGACGAGGCTTAAACGCATTTATATGCTGTGTTATTTTACTGCTTGGTCTTTTAATCCCAACGTATATTGTGGCCAATCTGGTTTCGCATGAAGCTATAAATTTATATCAGACGGCCGAGGAACAGATTCGAGAAATCATAAAAAAGGGGGATGAAGGACCGCTGGGTAAAATAAAAAGTTCTCGTCTGGTGGCTCGATTAAATCTGAATCAAATCGACTGGCAGGATCCTTTACAAAAGGCTGCGCAAACGGCTGGAAAAGTCATCGCAACAGTGATTAATAAAACTTCCAAAGAAACGTTTCAATTTGTCACCAATTTATTTATCACATTTTTCACCATGTTCTATTTCTTCCGTGATGGAGACAAGCTCATTGAGCGACTCAAATATTTGAGCCCTTTGGAAGACATTTACGAAGAAGCATTAATTTTCAGGTTTAATTCCATAGCCAGAGCCACCATTAAGGGGACCCTGCTGATTGGTTTTATTCAGGGGAGTCTGGGGGGCATTATTTTATGGATTTTTGGTATCAGTTCTCCGATTTTATGGGGGGTAGTTATGATTATTCTTTCTATTATCCCCATGGTGGGGGCCTGGCTGGTGCTGTTACCGGCAGCAATTATTCAAATCATTGTGGGTAATGTCTGGCAGGGAATTGCTATCATACTTTTAACCGTGCTCCTGGTTAGTAGTATCGATAATTTGTTACGTCCCCGTTTGGTTGGACAAAGCGCCAAAATGCACGACCTCATGGTATTTTTTTCAACACTGGGTGGGATTTATATGTTTGGTGCAATAGGTTTCATTGTGGGTCCCATCATAGCCGTATTCTTTTTAACTATCCTGGATATTTATAGTATCGAATTTAAGCAACAACTGGACATCGCTCAACAACTGGAAGAGCATGCCCCTTTGACTCCATTAACTGAGACCAAAAGAGAGAGGACAGCCCCGGTGGCCAATCCAAATCCAAAAGATTCTTAGGGCTTTTAGATTCTCAGATGAACATTAATTACTATCAAATAGGGATTCTAAAGGAAGTGGGCTTGGTGTATATTTTCAAATTAACAATTACGTATTTGAAAAGCTCGAATATCGAATTGCGAAATACGAAACAATTGCAAAATGTTAAATAATTAATATGCAAAACAGTGGATTGGTCATTTAATCTTCGATTTTTAACATAATCTGAAAAATTCTTAAAACACGTAGGGCCCGAAGGACATGAAAAAAACAAGAGTAAGGAGCTCATCCAGAAATACATCTGAGGTTATTAAAACTAAAGGAGAAAATGCCCCAAAATAGTTCCGGATTAACCCTGCGTTCTATTATTATAGCTATTGGCCTTTCTTTATTTTTGCTTACCAGTTCATCTTATATTGCCATTAAATTAGGAGCCTTACCATGGCCCATTATTTTTTCAGTGATTGTTTCCGGGGGCATTATCAAATTGTTAAACAGAGGCAGGGCCGTCAATATTCATGAAATTAATGTGGCGCAGGCTGGTGCCAGCATAGGTGGTTTGGTTGCGGCAGGGGTCGTTTTTACTCTGCCCGGTATTCTTTATTTGAATCAAACGCGAGGTTTAGAAATCCCCTGGCCAAAACTGTGGGTTACGGGTCTGGTGGTATGTCTGGCTGCTTTACTGGGGGTATTACTTTCTGTTCCTTTAAAATACACTTTTATTGATGAAGAAAATTTACCCTATCCTTCTGGAACAGCAGGAGCTGAGCTATTAAAATTAGGTAAAACTGGTGGTCGCTTGCTTTTGTCCATATTAATGATTGGGGCTCTGGCAGCTATTTTCACCCTGGTGAGAGATAATTTTTTCCCTGCTGGATTTCTTATTTCCCCGCTTACTGCTTTTGGCATATATCTGGTGTTTTTACCTATGCCACTGGCTTTAAGCAGTGGTTTTATATTAGGAGAGGTAGCGAGTTTTTCCTGGTTTGCCGGAGCTGCGCTGGGCTGGTTGATCATAATTCCCTGGCTGTTTCAGCGAGGCTATACCTTCGAGTCAGCCCGCGCTTTTGCACAAAATCTTGGGATGGGGGTAGTACTCGGCTCTGGCATTGGATTCTTTTTTAGTTACATTATTCCCCGCATGAAACGAATCTTTGCCCCTATGTTGCACTCTGGAAAAAAATTGAAACCCCTGGCATTTTTTTTGATTCTTGCCGGGTGGGCCGGATTAATTATAACGGGTGTGCCGGTTCCGGCAGCCCTGATAACAATATTCAGCGTCTGGATCATGGTAACGGTAGCAGCTCGTATGACGGGTGAAACCAACATTAATCCTCTCGAACAATTTGGTATCTTTGTTGGCCTGGTAATCAGCTTAATTTATACGATTTTTTCGCTTGAACTGAATATGTTTGCTTCTTTTTTGATTGTGCTGTTTGTCAGCGTGGCATGTGCGGTAGCCGGGGATGCCGGGCACGATTACAAATCCGCTGCCATCGTAGGGACCGAGTTTCTGGATGTGGTAAAAGTGGATTTAATCGCGGCGCTTGTGGCTGGAATAGCGGCTCCTTTTGTTCTGGAAACCATTAAAACCGGTTTTGCCGACACCTTGTTTACTGCGGTAATGCCTGCTCCTCAGGCTCAACTTGTTGCAGGGAGTATTTTTGGTTTCGAATTTCCACGTGTGTTCCTGACAGGTTTTGTGCTGGCTTTTCTGGCTGAAATGGTGTTCACATTTCTTCTTACTCGATGGCGTACAAAAATCATGTTCATGGCCATGGGAATTGGTCTTTTCCTGGGTATGGGACTGGCGATCCCAATTGCCCTGGGAGCCGTAATTTATCTCTGGGTGAAAAGAAGATTTCACGATTTTTATCACATGGGATTACTGATTGCTGCCGGAATCATGGGCGGGGAAGGGATAGCAGGTTTTGTCAGTGGAGCCCTCAAAGCTTTTGGTTTAAATGCAAATTTAGGAAGCCTTATCCTTGCAATTGTATTTTGTCTGATCTTTTTCACCTCAGGAGTATTTTACTGGAAAGAGATCAATAAAAAATGATGGTTGAATTTTATTTCTAATTTTTACATATTTGGACAGGCCGTAAACGATTTGAATCGGTGGCTAAAGGAACTCTGTTAATTACCGATCAGATTGCAGAAAATTTGATGTACTTGTCGAAATCAAAAATTGAGAGAAAAAATAAATGCTGGAGACTTAGGTTTTATGAAAGAATGGTTTCGGTTAGCTTTAGAACCATCGGTTGTTAAACGCGCTCTGGTTTTTGCTGGTGTAGTGGGAATTATACTTATAGCCATCAATCATGGCGACGCCCTGGTACGAGGAGAAATCAATTCCGTACGATTACTCAAAATGGGCTTAACGGTTCTGGTCCCTTACCTTGTCTCCACTTTCTCCAGTGTGGGAGCCATGCGAAAATATCGTTGCGATCAGGATAATCTCGAACAAAAATCGACAATGGAAACCAGCAAGGAGGTGATAAAATAGAACGAAATCCGATACAATTCTTTCGTCGCCTGTACGAAGAATATGCTCACACCGGTGTTCAGGAACCTTCCGCCGTGGTTCTCGCAACAGCCACATCCGATGGCAAACCTTCTGCACGGGTGGTTTTATTAAAAGAGTATAACGAGGACGGATTTGTATTTTATACCAATCTGGAAAGCCGTAAAGCTCGAGAATTAAAAAGTAACCCCTATGCTGCCTTATGTTTTTACTGGGAACCCCTTCATTATCAAGTGCGGGTGGAAGGCCCGGTGGAATTGGTTTCCAATGAGGAGGCCGATCGCTATTTCGCAACCCGACCGCGCGGCAGCCAGTTGGGAGCCTGGGCCTCCAATCAAAGTGCTCCACTGAAGGATCGAGAAACGCTTCTGCAACGATTTAAACATTATGAAGAAAAATTCAGGAGCCAGCCAGTACCCAGACCCCCATTCTGGTCTGGATATCGTGTGATTCCACAACGTATGGAATTCTGGAAAAGGGAAGAGAATCGATTACATGAACGGGTTTTATATGTTCGTTCGGGAAAGGTCTGGGAAAGGAGTCTTCTGTATCCATAACCCTTTTTAGGAGGGAGGAAAATAAATATCGATGTTTTACAATATCCGAACTTTTCCTTTATAGAAAGGAAAAAACCATGAAAAACATAGCT
>CAZMEG010000345.1:0-4524 GCA_964565205.1 uncultured Cytophagia bacterium | reverse complement strand
TACGCAAATACCGCCCTGCGATTTTTAGAAGATTAAAAATTTACAAGTCACTTTTTTAGCATTCTTTTTATAAAAACAGCCTTTTTGTCATTCAGTAAGAATCATTTTATTACCGTGGATTAAACGGTGCTTGTACGTACATTTCAGAGCTTAAAAAGATGCTTGCAGAATAATAGTTACGGTTCTGGAAGGTATAAACAAATGGTAAGATCGAAAAGTTGGATTTAGAAGGGCGAGAAAATGCTGGTGGTTCCGCCGCGCTGTTCGATTTTAATATTTTGCAGATGTGAAGCCTTGATGTTGATTTTAAAATAAAAACCTCGACTAACCCCGGAGGGGCTCCAGTTAAATTGAGCTTCCCAGCAGTGCAAATCTCGATACAAAGAAATCCGTTGGTCGGCAATTTCACCGTTTTCCAGATCATAACGAACCCGATAGCCAACGCGCCATTTACGGGTCAACTGTAATTCAACATTGGACAAATCGATATAGGCTGTACGGGTTACCCTTGTCGGATTAAATTTGTTGATGCTGAAAGAAAACGATACATTTGCCCGCCATGGAATGTCAAAAGCAGAGAAGGCATTTTCTGGCTCAAAACGGTTCCCAAATGGGCTTTGATTTTGCCGTATTACAGAGCCTTCTTCCTCAACTTCTGTCGCTTCTTTTTGCTCAAATCCTTTTTTAGATTTACCCGGTCCCCCTTTTTTTCCACTCAATCGCCAGTGCAGGTCAAAACGTAATTGAGTCAATCTGATGAACTTAAATAAACCACGTGAATTGACCAGCAATTTGTCAATGGTTCTTCCCGTTTCCCGATCGAAATCATAAAAACTGTGTGTCATATTCATGCTGATACCCAAATTTCTCCTTGGATTAGCACGAAAGGTTGTGAATAAATTCTGGAGTTTCAAACTATCAGCCGCAAAATTATAACCGGAACGAAAATCCAGATTAAACAAATTAATCTTCTTCTCTTTTTCACCTTCACCTAATTTCATTTGAAAAAGGTTGGAGAGGGTAAAGTTCAAACTGGCCACTTCACCGCGTGGTGTACCTCCAAATCGATCCCGTTTGATTTCGACCCCGTTGGTATCTTTGAGTGTTTGATAATATCCCCAGAATGGACTGGAAAAATCTGGGCGATAAGAAAAGGAAATGCTTGGTGTCATTACATGACGAATGGCTTTTACAGGACCCAGATGCATTGGGAACAACCCGTACAATTTCGTGTTGGCTGAAGCCGTGACGGAAAATATTCGTCGGGCTGCAAATCCTTTGTCTTCATGCTCAACCACGCGATTGGTTAACGTATCAATTGAAAAGCTTTTGGTACGATCTACCCATTTTTCTCGATAATTAATGCTTTGAGAAAAGGATAACCAGCCGAAAATCCGTTTTGGACTGGTAAAGTTGATGTTTACCGTGTGGTCGGCACGGCGTTCAACCCTCGGATCCGGATCGTTGGTACTGTCTTTGCGAACTAAATTTAAATAAGTTCCGCTGTAGGTATAATAAATGTAATTGTACCATTTTGCGTTCTCGGTGGACCGCCCGCCTTTTTTGGATTTTTTAAAAGGAAAAAACTGGCTGCGGTTTCGATTGAAGCGTAATCTTGGTAAAGTACGCGACGAAGCACCCGTTTCTAGGTCTCGTGTCTCGGAAAGATTGAGTGTCAGGCTATTTTTTCCATCTCCCCAGCTTTTGGTAAATGTTGCATTGGAAATGAGTTGTCGTTGCAATCGTTGTGAACGATTCTGGCTAAACTCCTGATAAAAACTATTGTTGCTCACGAAACTGGCATTCACCGATAACCTTGTATTAGCGTCTATCTCCTGACTGTGATTTATTCGAAAATCCCAGCGAGTCTCCTTCAGATTACCGGGAAAGCTTCGTCGGGCAAATGAACCGGAGAGGCTACCACGAAAATGGTAACGCAAAGCATAATTCATATCGGTGCGAAATAAAAATCCACTCCTTTCAAAAAAATCTACAGTGAAACGGGTATCCATGTAATCGTTGGTTGCCCAGTAGTAACCGAGATTTCTTAAAAACCGTCCTTCCTGTCGGCTGCTGCCAAACCGTGGCATGATCAGTCCGGATTGCCGGCCCTTTTTAGTCGGGAAAATGGCAAAAGGGATAAATGCTACTGGAATTTTACCGATGAAGAAAATGACCGGGCGGGCAATCACCTTATCATCCATGATCACCTTCATGCGTTTCCCTTTGAAATGGTAGTGGGGTTCCTCTTTGTCGCAGGTAGTATAAGTTCCATTGGCAATATTAAACACCCGGGGAGCCACACGTTTGACCGCTTCCCCGAAATAGAATCCACCTTCGATCTCACTTCGACCGCGGATGACTCGACCACGTTCGGTTTTGAAGTTATATTCCATCCTAAAGCCACGCATGGTATCGGTACCATCCGAGAAAACAGGTAACTGAGTATAATGTCGTCGTAAGGAATCCGGTGAGGAGCCATTGGCTCCATTGGTTGTATCCGGCAATCCTTCAGCAATTAAAGTGTGTGTGTCCCAGAGCACGGTAATTTTCCCTGCTTTCAAAGTCATTTTTTTGAATTTGACTTCTGCATCGCCAATGAGATAGGTGATATTCTTTTTCAGGTCACTTTCGATGATTTTTGCTGTATAATGAACAACGGAATCAATGCCAGTCCTGGCAATCTTTAAAGGTGGAGCCTTCACAGTGTCCTCATTAGAAGAAAATTTTTTAAAAGTCCTGGAGGTATCCTGTGCAGGATTTTGAAAAGTCCTGGCGGTTGAATCAGGTACCTGTGAAAAGCTAAGTCCAGCGTAAAAAAATATGACGAAAATAATTAAAGAAATGGTAGAAGGCTGGAATAACGAAATAACGTAAGTAAAAAGAAGCTTTTTTCTAATTTTAATACAATTATAAAAATTAACAACCCAAACCCCATTTTCTATTAATCTCTGATTATTTTTCTTCATGAAGTTCAGATCAATTTTATTTATTGTTTCGAATGCACAGGTTCATGGTTTGATAAATAAAATAACCAAACCATATAAGCAAATTGTTCCTGTGCTACTATTGATTTAAAAAATTTTACGATATTTTTCCCATAATTTTTTCAAGCGTTCTCTGATTTTCTTTTCAAAGCCATTTTTTGTGGGCCTGTAATAAACCCGATCCTGCAATTCTTCGGGTAAATAGTTTTGTTCTACAAAATTGTCTTCAAAGTGGTGTGGATATAAATAACCGTCTGCATAATTGAATTGCTTCATCAATGGCGTTGGGGCGTTCCTCAAATGTAAAGGCACGGATTCCATGGGGCGCTGGCGCGCATCTTTGATGGCCTCTTCGATAGCTACATAAGAAGCATTGCTTTTGGGCGCTGAGGCCAGATAGGTCGTAGCCTGGGCCAGAACGATGCGGCCTTCCGGCATGCCGATGTAATTAACGGCTGTGAAGGCGGAGGTAGCCACTACCAGAGCCTGAGGATCGGCATTGCCGATGTCTTCAGCAGCCAGGATAATGAGTCGCCGGGCAATAAATTTTGGGTCCTCTCCGGCTTCAATCATGCGGGCCAGCCAGTACAGAGCGGCATTGGGGTCGGAGCCACGCACACTTTTAATGAATGCAGAGATGGTATCGTAATGGTAATCGCCTTTTTTATCATACACCAGGGCGCTTTTCTGATAAACCTCTTGCACCAGCTTTTCAGTGATTAGCTTTTCACCCTTTTTATTTTTTGATGCCAACTTTGTTGCCAGCTCGAGAGCATTTAGAGCAATTCGTGCGTCTCCACCGGCAAGGGTAACAAGTAACTTTTTGGCTGCTGATTGAAAATGCAGTTTTTCTTTCTGCAAGATCTCATCTTTTTGTAGAGCCCGATCGATGATTTTTTCTATTTCATTCTCACCAAGCGGCATCAACTGGTAAACTCGACACCGTGACAGCAATGGAGCAATGACTTCAAACGAAGGATTTTCGGTTGTTGCCCCGATTAGAAGCAGGGTGCCATCTTCCACACTGTGTAAAAGAGCATCCTGTTGAGCCTTATTGAATCGGTGAATTTCATCGATAAACAAAATCGTGCGTTTACCCAGTTTTCGGTTCATTCTGGCTTTTTCAATGACCTTGCGTAGATCAGAAACGCCTGCTGTAACGGCGCTCAGTGTGTAAAAATCGGAATGCGTTTCACGAGCAATAATTCGAGCCAGGGTGGTCTTACCTACTCCAGGCGGACCCCAGAAGATCATGGACACCAGGTCATCGTTCTCGATGGCTTTGCGTAAAATTTTGTCTTTAGCGAGGAGATGTTGTTGCCCTACAAATTCAGAAAGGGATTGGGGACGTATTCGATCAGCAAGAGGGGTGCTCTTTTTGGTTATTTCTTTTGCCTGCTGGTCAAAAAGTTCCATGGGAAATATAAAGAGAAGATGTTAGTCAATTCTATGGGGATCATTCCAGAAAAATTGGGTGATACCTCGTTCTGTACCAATCCACAGGTAATCACCATCCATTAGCAAAGCATAGACGCGA
>CAZMEG010000344.1:0-4524 GCA_964565205.1 uncultured Cytophagia bacterium | reverse complement strand
GTGCCATTTTTTAGATTTTTAGTTATTTCTATAATAATTAAAAGGTTAATCGTTGTGTTTAAAGGTGTAAATCTGAGACGAGATTCTTAATCATAATAAAATTGGTAAAAATTTCTCAAAATTGCAACTTTATGAAGCTCCCTGTTATTCTGATTATTTTCCATTCGGATTTTGAGTACGTATCGGATATTTTTGATCTACTTCTTTGATTTTCAAAAATAAGCCGAGAGCCAGAATTAAAATGAACACAATGGAAATAGCCAGCCCTTTACGCCGAAACTGCAACTCAGCCAGAGCCTGTTTACCCATTGTAATAACTTCATTGGTTAAGGTTACACCTTTGTTGATCACCTTTTCAACTGTAGCAACAGACAGGCTATGAATCATCGTGCGCGCTTTTATTAAGGCATCATCAGCATCATGTAACTTAAATTTAGCTTCATTTACGGGCATACCGGCACGTTCCGCTTTAGAAATCAGGCTATCAGCCATTGCAATTCGGGTTTTTAATGAATCTATGAGTAAATACATGGTTCGGGCAATATCATAAGCCCGGGTTCCTTCGTCATGGCAGTCCAGACATATGCTGTTGGGACCCACACCAAGCAATTCATCGCTGGGATGTTCAATATCATGATTCCCATGACAGGTCTCACATTCAGGGAGATCCATTTCAAGGAAGGCCTGATAGTGGGGACTCTTAAAAAACAATTCGCTGTTATTAAGATGACATTGTCCGCACACATAAGCCACAGAAGGCGCCCCGGGTGGGGTTGCTCCGTGATTTCCATGACAATCGTTACAGGCCGGTGCCGCCAGATCCCCCTTACCCAGTAAAGCTTTTCCATGAACGCTTTTTTTATATTCAGCTACCTGATTGGTGGGTATTCCATACTCTTCCATATAGCTGGCATTTCCATGACAACGCCCGCAGGTATCAGGAATATTCAGTGGATATACCGAAGATCGTGAATCTTTAGCATTGCGTATCCCGTGGACGCCATGACAATCTGTACACACCGCTACCTTTTCATCGCCTGTTTTAAGTCGCTGACCGTGCACACTGGTCAGGTAACGATCATACTGATCGGTGGCAACCCTTGGATTAAACTGCTTCATATAAGATGGATTGCTGTGGCAGCGAGCACAAAAGCGCGGTATTTCAGTTCGTCTGGGAACTCCAATGTAACCTTTAGCCGGGTCCATGGCTGCTTCCGGATCTCCATCCAAGCCTGCTTTTGGGTCCCCACCGTGGCAATCGGCGCAGGAAAGCCCCTGCTCAGCATGGACATCATTCTCCATACCCTGTACCGGTAAAGCCAATTCTTCGCCTATTTCCAGATGACACGAAACACAACTATTGACTTCAAAAGAGCGTTGAGATTGCTGCGCATAAACAGGTGTTAAGCTCAGGATTGTACTTACTGCAAAAATAAAATTTCTTGCATTATTCATAAATTTACCCAATTGGTAAATTATACAGGGATTATGACTTTTATCCTAACCTAACCCTAAAAAGTTTGCGGAATGGTGTAGGAAATAATGGTCATCACAATCATATAAGCAACAATAAAAATCCCCAGCACCGTGAATCCACGGCTGTAACGTCCAGCACTGGCATTTTTGTCCAGAAAGGGTACTAGAAGAAATAGCAGACCTCCAATCATAAATCCCAGAATGCCTAACATCTCCCCTTCAAATACAAATACTTTGGCGGGTATGAATTTTAAAGTTTGAAACATAAAAACAAAATACCATTCAGGGCGAATTCCAATGGGCGCGGGGGCAAAAGGATCCGCTTTGACACCCAATTCCCAGGGGAACAGAGCTGCCACAGCTGCCAGGGCACCAAGGGCCAGCACCCATGCCAATAAGTCTCGCAAAAGAAAGTTAGGGAAAAATCGCATGCTTTTTACGGGAGCTGATTTTAATTCCAGACTCAGCGGAATACTCATACCCTGTTTCTGAACCATCCACAGGTGTAAAATCAAAATAAAGGTGGTTATTATAGGAAGAATAGCTACATGAAATCCAAAAAAACGGGTTAAAGTAGCACCGGTTACATCTTCGCCACCACGTAAAAATTTCAATAAAAATCTACCAATCAGAGGTAATTGAGCAATAATTTCTGTACCCACTCTGGTAGCAAAAAATGCCAGTTCATTCCAGGGTAGTAAATAACCTGAAAAACCAAACGCAAGAAGCAGGAATAGCAAGAGTGCGCCACTCACCCAGGTAAGTTCCCGTGGCTTACGATACGATTTCAAAAAGAAGACACTCATCAAGTGTACAAAAGCAGCTCCTATCATCAAATTGGCCGACCAGCTATGAATGGAGCGGATTAACCAGCCAAACCTTACTTCGGTCATGATGAACTGCACGCTCTCAAACGCGGCTTCGGCTGTGGGACGATAGTAAAGCAGAAGCAAAATTCCCGTCACAACCTGGATAATAAAGAAAAACAGCGTGATCCCACCAAAATAATACCAGATACTGTGTCGATGAATAGGGACCTCTTTTTTCTTGATAAAATTTTCTAAACCACTCAAATCATATCGTTCACGCAACCAGCTAAGCAGGCGTTGATGAAGCCCGGCTTCTGCAATAGAATTCGCCGGCGTGATTTCGACCAGGTTACTTTCTTTCATCCCCATTCCTCAAATTATGAGGTTCGCGATACAACAATATCTTCACCACGAATATCCACTTTGTAGGCCTCTAAGGGCCTGGGTGGCGGACCGGCTATATTTTTTCCGGTGAGATCAAAATGCCCGTTATGACAGGCACACCAGATATGTTTGAAATCTGGCCGATACTGAACGGTACATTGTAAATGGGTACAGATGGCTGAAAACGCCACATATTCATCATTGGGCGTATGAATCAGGATGCCTGGCTTACTGCCAAATCTGAAAATTTTACCTGAATTAAGAGGCAATTCCCCTACTTTCGCGGCAACCACCCTGGTCTGCACAGCTTCCTGAACTTTAGGCGGAATGATAAAATTAATGATCGGCACCAGAATGGAGCCCAGGGTAGTTAAAAGGCCGCCCCCCAATATAAAATTAACAAATTTACGCCGCGGTATCCCTGATTTTTCTTTTGTGTTTTCTGCTGCTTTAGGTTTCATAGGAGTTGCCGAGCACCGTTACATTAGCGGAGCTTTTCATTTCTCTTTTGCATGTTTCATTCTCAATTCCTCGGCCATGGTTTTAATTTCGGTCAAATCTCGAATCATTTCACTCCATCCGTACCACAGAGCATAATCCGGGTTAGCATGAAACGTCCCCTGAAAGGCTCGCATGCGGTGTTTCAAGTGCATAACAAAAAGTTTTTGTTCAATGAGTGTAGGGGCATCATGAAAAGCTAAAAGATCAGGAAAGGCATATTTATAATGTTCGGGTTTCTTTAAAATGCCATCTCGGTACAGATCGGCAACGATTCGAATAGCCTGAGCCAGCAGTTTGTCAGCAGCTTTGATCATCTGGTCACCTTTTTCCAGCTCAGCTCTGGCAAAATTTTCAGAATGGCATTGAGAACAAATCTGCAGCATTTTTTCCCTTTCTTTCTGCCAGTCTTCCTGAGTCAACCGGGCTACATCTGCCTTTTTGACCACGTCCAGTCTCGCCGTAGGTTTGCCCTCTGGATCCAACACTCCCAGGGCTTGTAAAATGGTTACCTGATCTGCTTTCCATTGCTCATCTTCGGGCAAAGGTAAACGAACGGCCAGAAATCCCCAGGCGGTTTTAACAGCATGATTCCCATCGGGCATGTGGCAGGTTTGACAAGTTGGCGCAGCCACACTTTCGGGTAGTACCTTATTTTGCTTTAAAAGAAAACGAACTCCGTGTTTTGAGGCCGAGTACATTTCCCATTGAGGGTGATCAAATCCCATGTGGCAGGTCTGACAGGCCTGAGGTTGCCGGGCTTCCACCGTTGAGAAAGTATGGCGGGTGTGACACGCATCACAGGAGGCTACTCCAAAACCGGCACCATCGTTTTTAAGCTGTTGAATTTCTTCTTTTGATTTTAAACCGATCTTATGGCAACCTCCGCATCCTTTCATACCTTCGGTTAGGGCCATTGGTAACCAGTGCGTGGTGGGCATGGCTTTCATGGCTGCCCAGGCATACGCATGTTTCCCCTGTTTAAACTGGTCAACCTTTTCTTCATGGCACTGCGCACAGGTTTCCGGGGTAGGGATTTCCACCTCTGCAACATCCTCGGCACTGGTGTGTTCTTCCCCGTGACAGACCGAACAGGTGACTTCATTTTCGCTATGTTTACTTACCTGCCAATCGGCAACAATTCCGGGCGTCACCTGTTTATGACATTCCACACACTGTTGCGCGTAATTTAAACACGGGACTAAAAGAAAAATAACAAAGAAGCCCATGAAATTTTTCATCATTCAATCCTCCACTTTCTTTCTGAGGCCTGATGACACCGTGTCATTTTTATTTAATAAAAATGGAAAAGCAAATTCCAATTATATTTCATTCAAAAACACAATTTATTACGAGA
>CAZMEG010000343.1:0-4542 GCA_964565205.1 uncultured Cytophagia bacterium | reverse complement strand
AAACAACCATTTATATGTAGCAACTGGCGAGAAGGGCAAAATTTATCGCATCGATCCAAAAGGACAAAGTGAAGTATTTTATGAAAGTGAAGAGTCACACATTCGATGCCTGACCCTTGACACTCAAGGTAATTTAATCCTGGGTACAGCAGAAAATGGTCTGGTTGTAAAGCTTGATCCCCAGGGTCGCTCCTTTGTATTATTTGACGCTCCTTTGGCAGAAATTACCGGACTGGCCATAGACAAAAAACAAAACATCTATGTGGCAGCCTCCGGTTCCGCTCGATTTCCTGGATTACGAACCTTGCAGCCTAAACCCGCTACACCGGAGAGTGAAGAAGACCAGAACAAAGAAGAAGATACGATTGATTTACAGACTCAGGAAATCCCGGCTACCGGAGTAGGAAGATTTGCCAAGAAGAAAAGCACCATCTATCAGATTGAAAAAAATGGCTTTGTTCGAACTGTCTGGGAATTACGTAACGAGCAGGTTTATTCCATGACCATGAATCCCTCTGGCGAAATTATTCTCGGTACAGGGGATCAGGGACGTTTATACGCGTTGACCGGTGACGGAAATCATACCCTTCTTACCGAATTCGATGAAATTCAAATCACCGGGTTAATTCGAGGAATCCATGGCCAAATATTCCTTTGTACTTCCAATACCGGAAAAGTTTATCGTATGCAATCTGCTTACAGGAAAACCGGTGAATACTGGTCTGAGGTCATTGATGCTAAAGTGCCTACCCAATGGGGCTCCATTAGCTGGCAGGCAGAAGTTAATTCTAAATCAAAAGTTACCCTTTTTACTCGTTCAGGAAATACCGAAAAGCCTGACAAAAGCTGGTCCGATTGGTCTTCGGCTTACACCCGGGCTACGGGGGAGGTTATCACCAGTCCTCCTGCTCGCTTCATTCAATTTAAGGCGAGATTGACAACGGAGGATGGGGATTCTTCGCCTAAATTGAAAGACGTTTCATTGGCTTATTTGCAAAAAAATGTTCCGCCACAGATCACGGCTATTACTATTCATAAACCGGGTGAATTTTACCCTGAATCGCAATCCAATACAACAGAAGGTTCACATCTAACGGATGGCACAGCCAGTGAAAGAGATAAATCACAAAATCACTATCTTGGCAGAAAAACTTTTAAAAAAGGGTTCCGGTCAGTGAGCTGGAAAGCCAAAGACGAAAACGGCGACTTTCTAACATTTGATTTATTTTATCGAGGAGAAGATGAACCTACATGGAAGAAGCTGGTTAGCGATTTTAAAGGGTTTGTTTATTCATGGGATAGTCAACTTTTACCCGATGGGCGTTACTTTATAAAAATTGTGGCCAGTGACAAGAGCTCCAATCCACCTGATCTGGCTTTATCTACGGAAAAAATTAGCCAGCCGTTTGTTGTTGACAACACCGGACCAAAAATTTCTGATATCACCATTAAAAAGCAAGGAAAGCAAACAGTAATTGCGTTTATAGTTGAGGATGAGCTTTCCATAGTAAAATCGGTTGAATATGGGCTTAATGCCGATGCCTGGAAAATGGTCTTTCCTGTGGATAATATTTGTGATTCAAAACGAGAAGTATTTGAAATTCCACTGGAGGGGCTTGTAGAGGGAACCAACACTATTGTAATTAAGGCAAGAGATTTCTGGGATAATCTGGGATTTAACAAAAAAGTATTCAAGGCGGATAAATAATCAGAATCTTTTTAGGGAAGAAAGGATATGCTTGTATGGTTGAAAAAGCGACGCTGGAAAAAGTTAAAGAATGCCTGTCGAAAGGTCAACGGTTCGTACTAACTACTCACATCAATCCCGATGGTGATGGATTGGGATCAGAAGCTGCTCTGGCTGCTTATCTTGACGATCAGGGCAAGGAAGTGTTCATCTTCAATACCAGTCCGGTACCACACAACTATAAATTTTTAGACCCTGAAAATAAGATGATTGTTTATGAACCGGAAGCTCATAAAGAACTTCTGGTTACGGCCGATTATATCATCATTCTCGATATCAGTGACTGGGAACGTTTACGGGAGGTGGGATTGGCCATTCGAGATTTAAAAATTCCTAAAATATGCATCGATCACCACCCTCCCCATGATAAATTTGGCGATTTGAATCTGGTGGATATTGAGGCTTCATCAACCGGTGAGATTGTTTATGATTTGCTGCAATTTTGCCAGGCAAAGATCACCCGGCGTATTGCCGAAGCCCTTTACACCAGCATTCTGACCGATACCGGTTCCTTTAGATTTTCCAACACTACTTCCAGGGCGTTCCGAATTGCGGGCGAACTGGTAGAGGCCGGTGCCAATCCACAAAAAATTTACCATGAAGTTTACGAACACCAGCCACCCAGTAAGATCCGGTTGTTGGGCTATGTGTTGTACAACCTGCGTCTGGAAGACAATGGTCGCATTGCCTGGATTACTGTGCCCAAACACATATTAGAAGAATTAAAAGCGAACAACTCCGACACGGAAGGTTTTGCTGACTACCTCCGTATTATCAATGGTGTGGAGATCACCGTCATGTTTATTGAATTGAGTAAAAATCGTCTCAAAGTAAGTTTGCGCTCTAAAGGGAAATATGTGGTTAATACCGTTGCCCAAAAATTTGGCGGAGGTGGTCATGCTTATGCCGCAGGTGTCCTAATTGAAGGTTCTCTGGAAGAATATATTCCGAAAGTTCTGCACGAAGTTAAAAAGTTATTAAAACAATCAATCTAATTGTAACCTGCCTTCGTATGCTCCATGACCGAGATATCTACTCTATTAGAACACATTAGTAAAAAAAGTAAGCAGATTTTTCCTCAACTGGTCGAAATCCGGAGACAAATTCATCAGCAACCAGAATTGGCCTGGGAGGAACATAGAACTGGACAAATAATCCAGAACAGGCTTAATGAGTCTGGCATTAATGGTCAGACCTGTGCCGAAACCGGACTCCTGGTAGAATTAGGACCTGACAAAAGTAATAAAGCTGTGGCATTACGCATCGATATGGATGCCCTTCCTGTGCAGGAACAAACAAACCTGCCATTTGCTTCACAAAAGCCAGGGGTCATGCATGCCTGCGGTCATGATGTCCACATAGCCATCGGTGTAGGGGTCATTGAAGTATTGCATGAAATAAAAGAAATGTTACCCGGGAAAATTCGGATTTTCTTTCAACCTGCCAAGGAATTTAATTCGGGTGGAGCTCAGAAAATAATTCAGGAAGGCATTTTAGAGGGGGTACAGCAAATTTATGGATTTCATGTTCATCCTTCCTTAAATGTGGGGCAAATAGGGATTAAGTTTGGGGTCATGCTTTCATCATCTGATACATTTACCCTGGAAATTAAATCTAAAGATGAAGCCGTTAGACATCACCATTTGTCGGCCATAAATATCATCACTGCAGCTCAAATAATTAATGCGCTTCGTCAGATCACGAGTCGAAGAATTGACCCTTTGAAACCTTCTCAGATAAATGTCCGCACCATTTGTGGCGGACAATTTAATGGCGAACTTACCGATCGGGTAGAATTAAAGGGCGACATTTTTACCGTGGATAAAGAAATGCGCGGGCAACTGCAAGAAATACTCCAGCAGACTGTTACTGGTTTTGCACAGGCTAATGATGTGGATTTTGAATTAACCTTCTCGCCAGGCCCCCCTATTTTACATAATGAATATGAACCCACCCACACTGTTAAAATTGCTGCGCAGGAACTCCTGGGGGAAAAGAATGTAATCAGCTTGCCTTACCCTGAATTTGCCATAGAAGATTTTTCATATTACCTGCAAAAAATCCCTGGCTCTTATTTTCGTCTGGGTTGCGCATCCAATTTAGACACCAGTTATCCTCTTCATTCACCCTATTTCAATGTGGATGAGAGTTGTATGGAAGTGGGAGTGAAGATATTAAGCAGAGTAGTGATCGAGAGTCTGTACCAAGCTTGAAATTTGTGGTGTTGTGGTCGCCTTATTTGTGGGTTGGACATTGGGCGGCATCGTCGCATTGCCCCTCGTCCGCTTGACGCAATGTTAGCCAACGAGGAATATTTCTGAATATTTGCTTTGTGTTTAAATAATTCGACAATTACAAATTTGCAGGAATAAAAGGTGACATTTTCTTCTGTTAGCAGGACATCTCTAAATTTTTTACTCTTTCCCAATAATGTTGAGAACAGGATGTTGGCATCAACGATTACCTTTTTCAATTCTTTTTCCCTTTTAGGAATTTTTTCTTATTTTTTGCCACCATTCCTGCTTAATTTCCTCTGACAATTCCCATGCCTGTTCTTCTGTAAGTCGACTCTTTTCAACAATTGCCTCCAAACGCAATCTTTGAAGAAAATCTTGTACATAAGCAGAAGACACCCATTGTTTAAGAAATTTTAAAATAGCATCGTTATCCGTAAATGAAATCTGGACCATTTTGCACCACCATGTAGATATACGTTACAAAATTTGATTTTTTTAAAATAATAGGGCTTCACAAAACACAATGAGCATAGAAGGATTAATGCTGGAGAATTGAAT
>CAZMEG010000342.1:0-4547 GCA_964565205.1 uncultured Cytophagia bacterium | reverse complement strand
GGTTAATCTCAAACCAATAATTATAAAAATAAAATAAATTCATGAATTATTCAGGTTAAATAATTTCCACCAGATTTTTTCGAATATAATAAGCAGTCAGAGACTCCTGCTTCCCATTTAGGTAAGCAGAAGTCTCCAACTGCGTATCTTTGGACAACTCAGGTTTAATCATCAGGGCAATTCATTTACGGGTCTTGGCTGCGATTCAACGACCACATCTCCCGGTCGATCCAGTGGTAATTGATCTAATCTGTGATACCGCCGCATGTCTATCCATCTGTGTCCTTCGATAAATAACGAGTAGCGTCTTTCATGCAGTAAACGATCAAGCGCATTGGAAGCATTGGTACTTCCCGTGGGGTAGGGTGGCACGCCTGCTGCCTCACGCACGATATTCATATCCGCTTCCGCCGCGGCAAAATTGCCCAAACCTATATTCGCTTCCGCTCTTAACAGAATGAGTTCTTCATTTCGAATTATTGGAAATGGGTCAGTCGGACTCTTGGAAACATGAATTACCAGTGTGCTCACTAAATCAAAAACCGGCTGAGTAAGGTCCGGTCGAACCACAATCTTTGAGGTAAATCGTTTGTCGCCAGGCTCGGCATCGGTTTGATAACTGGGATGGGCCCGAAACTGAACCCCTGCGGAAGTTGGCGATTCAAAAATCGGGTTAAGTTCATCCCCTAAACCGGTGCCGTAAATATGATAGACTCCCTTATTAAGATCACCTGTGGGGTCCAGAAATGAATTCTGTAAGGCATCTAAAACAGCTTGCCAATCCTGCGCATTTCCAGTTTCACTGGCTACGTAAGCCCCCACTCTGGCTCGTAGGGCTCTGTTAAATTGAGCGAATCCAGCAGGAGTATCAAATCCATCAAATCCGGAAGACAAAATAAATGGAAATGTGTCACCGGCCGATTTCAGATCCGAGAAACCCTCATCCAGCAGGCGAATAATTTCAGCAAAGGCTTCCTCTTTTGATACGAAGGGGACATTGCGATCTTCGGAAAATTGGATTTTAATTCCGTTATTATAAGTAAGATTTAAGTTTAATAATAATTGATAGGCCATGATGGTTTTAGCAAAACCGGACACCCCGGCACCTTCTTCAGCCGGAAGTTTTTTAGCCAGATCTAAAAGAATGCGACAATTCCCAACGACACGATACCGGGCATTCCAGGGTCTGTTCAGAAACGGGCCGCCTGCAGCCAGAGGTCCCGACAAAATGGTGGAGAATCTCGGGTCTTCAGCAGCGAAGAAATAGGCTTCACGCCCGACTAAAGATACCACACGTAAATATCCTTGCAACTCGAGTCTCATTCCAGATTCGGTACCGGTTACCAGGTTTTGAAGTCCTACATTTTCTACAGTAGGAGCGTTGGGGTCATTAAAGTCCAGCGATTCACAGCCAGTGGTGACCAGAAATAAATAGGTCAATAATAAAAACCCCACACATTTATAAAGTTGGATGATTTTGTTCTTCATTTTATCTCCCTTCCTATTTTACAAACCAACGGCAATATTAAAATAAAAACTTCGGGAAGATGGGTAAGGAATCACATCAACGGAACGCCCTACAGCTATGTTACCAAATTGTCCCACTTCGGGATCATAGCCGGTATAATCGGTGATCATGATTAAATTTCGTCCTGCAAAGCCAACTCTTATATAGGACAGTTGCCCACCGGATATTTGCGCTACCAGCGATCTGGGCAATGAATAGGATAGACTCAGTTCTCGCAACTTTAAAAATGTTCCGCTTTCAATGTAGGGTATGCCGCTGAGAAATCCTAAACCCACGGCTTTTTGGAGGCGTTCCTGACCTTTTGGCGTATCCAGGTCTTCCGTGGTGCCACCGAGATCGGTTAATAATCTTCCCAGATTAATCACTTCACCACCTTTTCGCCAGTCCCATAAAAAGTTGAGTTCAAAATGTCCTAAAAATGAAATACTATTGTTGAAGGACATTTGAAAATCTGGGGTTTCATTGCCGAATTCTTTAAAATTGCCAGCTTCATCCACCTGGGCTACAATAGTGTGAGGGGATTTGCCTTCCTGGATTAAGAATTGTCCTAATCCCAGACCGAAGCCACTCACAAAAAATCTCGGTACATCCAGTTTAGTAATTAAGGAGCTGTATTTAAAAAAGTTGATATGCGAAGTCCAGGTGAGATTTCTTTTGCGAATTGGATTTATACCCAAAGCGATTTCCACACCCCGGGTTCTCATTTTACCAAGGTTGTCTATTTTTTGTCTTGATCCAGATGAACCCGGTATGTCAGCAATTAAAATTAAATCGCTGATGCTTTGCCGGTAGTAGCTGAATTCCAGAGTGGCTCTTTCATTCCAAAATGTGGCATCAAAACCTACTTCGATTTCCTTGGATCTTTCAGGTTTAATATCCTTGGAACCCACTAACGTCGGTCTGATTACACCCAGCAATCCACCGATATTTGTCTGTTCCAAGGAAGTGAATTTTGCATCTGGTGGGGGCAAATTGCCGGTTTCACCATAGGCCACTCTAAGCTTAAGCTCGGACACCGATGAGGAAAGACCCTGCCAGAATGGAAATTGGGACAGGCGAAATGCTGCCGAGGCTTTTGGATACAAAAAGAATTTATCGGTGTTACCGTTGGCACTGCTGGCATCTCCTCGTAAACCCAGGGTTAGGAATACCTTTTCGTTAAGGTCGGCTTCTTCCTGCACAAAAAAGCCCCGTTCACGCTGTATCCTTCGCTCCTGTTCCACCCGTGAACTACTGGCCTGATCAACATTCACCTGTGTGGAAAGTAGTCCCGAGGAGCTCACCAGAACATCGTTTCTGTTTCTATTTTCAAATTGCACCCCGGCGGAGGTTCGGAAGCTCAGGTTGGAAGGTGTGGTGTAACTGTAATTTAAATGGAGATAGAGGTTAGAAAAAATGCTTCTTGTCTCGCCTGCTATCGAACGCCCTGCTTCAGCACCGCGTATCTGTTCAAAAAACAACTCAGGAGGCGAAATTACCTTATGTTCCATTGAGAAGAAATCGGCTCCGGTTTGCAAAATTAAATCCAGACTCTGAGCCTGGGTTTTAAGAAGAGTCCAATCGAGTTTAATGGAACCTATGGTTCGATAAACCACCTCGTTATTGGTCAATAAATCTCTGGTTTGAAAAGGATTTGAAAGAGGAAAACCCGGGGGTGGGGGATAGGTTCCATCGGGCCGCGGCCTTAAATCGATATTACTGGGTAGAAAAGCAAGGGTAAAACCGAAAGTCACTCCGCCTGCATTCTCATTACCCGTTACCCCGCGATCGGACTCGGTCCGGGCAAACATGGTGAAAGCACTGATGCGCAATCTGTCATTAATTTTATGATTAATATTAACTTTGCCAGAATATTTTTTGTAGCCTGTATTTTTTATAATGCCGTCTTCGTCCTGAAAAAGCCCTCCGACATAAAACTGGGTTCGATTGGTACCGCCGCGCACACTCACAGTCGTTTCAGTAATGAACCCCTTTTCGCCATACATTTCATCTTCGTAATCGACAAATAAATCTCCCGGAAATCTACGGGTACCCATTTTTTTTAGCAGACTATTAAAGCCTACCTGTTGCGTAACATCGATGGAGGTTTTGCCGGGAAGACCCTGTTTTGTGGTAATAATGATTACTCCGTTGCTGGCTTTTGAACCATAAATCGCTGCTGCACTGGGTCCTTTTAGAATTTCAATGTTTTCAATGTCATTTGGGTTGAGGTCGGCGATTCGGTTCGTTGGCTGGCCCTGAGGACTTGGATTTCCCTGGGAAGGGGCTTCGGTGATAATATCTATTCCTGACTGAATTGCCTCATTGCTTATAATAAGTCCATCAACGACGATCAAAGGTTCAGTAGCCCCCCGGATGGTCGATGTGCCACGAAGATTGATATATATACCTCCTCCAGGAGCTCCCGTATTTTGTGTAATCGTTACCCCGGCAAGTTTCCCTGCTAAAGCACGTTCCAGAGTCTGCGCCGGGGCCGGGATCAATTCTTTGGCAGATAAGGTACCCACTGAATTAGCCAGGTTCCTTTTCTTAACTGAAGTAGCTAACCCTGTAACCACAATCTCCGAAACCTTTAACACGTCTTCTTCTAACTCTACAGTGATTTCGGAATCTTCACTTGTTACTGGGATTTCCACAGTTTTGTAACCAATAAAACTCACAACCAGCGTGGCTTTAGAAGTATTACTCAGTCGGAGATTAAATCTACCTTCAATATCAGAAGCGGTACCAAGGTTGGTTCCTTTAACAGCAATATTAGCCCCCGGTAATGGTTCGCCTGTATCTTTGGCTATTACCACACCTCGTATGTTGATGCTTTGGGCAAAACTGAGGGTGGTTAGAATCAGGATTAAAAACACGACGTAGGTGGTATACTTCTTCATAATCCTTCCCTCTCATTATTTTGTTGTGGATATAGTTTTGTGTGTTTTAAAAAGTTGTGAGATTAAAATTGGTTTACATGGCATCATCCCTCCCTTCTTGTGTTTTTGATGAAGCACATGATAACATATATTAGATT
>CAZMEG010000341.1:4501-4580 GCA_964565205.1 uncultured Cytophagia bacterium | reverse complement strand
AACTGTATTTTTCCATACCAAAACGAGTGACTTCCATTGCCCCTGCTTCTTCAAACTAAAATTTCCATCACTCCAAAAC
>CAZMEG010000341.1:0-4491 GCA_964565205.1 uncultured Cytophagia bacterium | reverse complement strand
GAATTTATGAAATCAGTAGTAAAAGAGGGATTTTAAGAACTGTATTTTTCCATACCAAAACGAGTGACTTCCATTGCCCCCTGCTTCTTCAAACTAAAATTTCCATCACTCCAAAACTCCATTAATTAATCCATCAATTCTATAGAATCCATCGTTTTAACTTTTTCGCCTGTCCACGACTTAGTGCCAGTTGCGTACCATCTTTCAAAATCACCTGATAACTACCATCGCCCAGAGGTCGAAGTTCTCGAATACGATCCAGATTTACAATGGTGGAACGATGAATGCGCATGAACAATCTGGGATCCAGTCTGGATTCCAATTCTCGCATAGTTTGATTCACCAGGTGAGTGGTCTTTCCCACATGCAGGCAAATGTAATCATCCATGGCTTCTATCCAGTCAATATCATTGACCTGGACAGGAATTAAACAACCCCGTTCCTTTATCCATAATCTTTCCACGGTTCGCTGGGGGGTCTGGAAGCTATTTAATAGCGACTGAATTTGTTCAGGCGCCGTATCTTTGCTTTGGATTCTTTCCAGAGCCCTTTGCACGGCCCGATTAAATCTCTGGCGGTCGTAAGGTTTTAGGAGATAATCTATAGCATTGACTTCAAACGCCTGCAAAGCATATTGATCATAAGCGGTGGAAAAGATAACAAAGGGGATTTTCTCCAGTTGTTCGAGAACTTCAAATCCATTCAGTTCAGGCATCTGGACATCCAGAAATAATAAATCAGGCTTCATTAAATTTATGGTTTGTACGGCCTGTCGCCCATTATTGCACTGAGCCACCACTTCAATCTGGGGATAGTCTATGAGATATTCCATGATGATCTGGCATGCCAGTTGTTCATCATCGATAATGACAGTGCGAATTTTGGTTTCTTTCATGAGTTGACTATAGTTTGGGGAATCTTAATGGACACGGAAAATAAGTCAGGTTTCTTGCTTTGCAATTTAAATACAGCAACATCACCGTAGATGCGTTTCAAACGTTCATGCGTATTTTTCAAACCAATGCCTTTATTGAACAAACTATCTAAATCATTCTCCGATACAGGCTTTCCATTATTGGTAATTTGTAGCTGTAAAAATCCATTATTTTGAGAGATATGAATCTTTAAAATTCCACCCTTTGCTTGTAAGGAGATACCATGTTTAATAGCATTTTCTACGATAGGTTGCAGCAACATACTGGGCACTTTTGATTCCAGCGTCTGTGGGTCAATTTCTTCCTGGATTTGCAATTTTTTCCCAAACCGCACCTTTTCAATGTCCAGATAATTACGAATAAAATCCAGTTCTTCTTTTATGGTAACAAACTTTCGCTCAAATCCATCCAGAGAATATCGCAGTAGCTGGGCTAACTTGGCATTCATTGTACGAGCTTTCTCAGGATTTCTGGTAATGAGAGCATTTACCGAATTTAAAGCGTTAAATAGAAAGTGAGGGTTAATTTGCGATTTCAGGTTTTGTAGCTCCATGTTTTTTGTCAGCAGGTTCAACTGAGTCTCACGCAATTCCTTTTCTTTAAACCTTTTGTAGAAATCTATGGTATAAAATATACCTGTCATTAACCCGTATTTAGTGATTCCATCCAGATACTGCCAGAGGTAAACCCCTTGCGCCCACATGGCTTTGATGACATACGTGGGAAACATGGCGTAATACAACGAATAACTGAAGGTCAACCACACAAGTGAAAATATCAAGCTACCAAACAGATGAGAGCCAAAAAACCTGACGAGACCTGATTTATCAAATGGAAATTTTTTGCACAGGTACCAGAGGGGTATCGACAAAAGAGCCATGCTATAATTGTAGACCGCTGAAGAAATCCAGGCGTAGGGATAGTAAAGTTTTTGTTGAAAAGATAAAATACCAGCGTTGAGAAAGGTGTAACAGGTCCAGATGATAAAACCGATGAGGATATTTTTTCCTGCATTTTTCATAAATCGATATCACTCCACTCATGAACATCTCCAGTAGCAAGGGATCCAAAAAGAATAATTTTCTCCGGCTGGTATTTTTCGATGATAATAGGCAGAATACGTTTTAATTCGGCTTCTAATGCGGCTTTGCGCTTGCGTGCTTCTGATGAGATTTTTTTATTCTTATTCATAAATTATTTTAATTACAAGTTTAAGCTTTTGGTAAAATTTAATTAATTTGTTTAATAATAACAATTGAAAATTTCTCCATTTAATTATAAACATCGAATAAAAAACACAGAAAGACGAATATAATTTTAAACTACTATGCTCATCATTCTTTATTCATCATTCAAAAATTTATCGCTTTTTTGAATTATGAATCTTGAACAGGGAATTTTGAATGACGAAGTGAAATCCTCTCCCTTCGAATATTCGCCATTCCTTATTCATCATTCAACATTCCATAATATCAGCCTCTCTGCCAACTGCCACTGTTACTCCCATCGAAAAGTCTTAGCTGATAGAACCCCACCAACAACCAAAATGCTAAATAAAATTCCCACTTCTTTGAGATGAGTCTGCCAGCCATCACCGATCCAGAGTCCACGTAGCAGGTTTACCACATGAGTCAAGGGTAATAATTGCGCATAGTTGCGGATTGTCTCTGGCAGGACTTCACGGGGTATGGTAGCTCCTGATAGAAAGATCATTGGGTAAAACAGTACCATGGCGACAATCTGAGCACTTCGGGCCGTTGGCATGAGACCCGCCAGTACAAATCCGAGGGCAAAAAAGCTCATACTGCTGAGAACAAATGCCAGAAAAACATAGAAGGCATTGCCCTCAAATCTTAAATTGTAAACCATTTTAGCGGCTAAGATTAGAAATAGCATACCCAGTGTAGTCATGATAAAAATAACCAGAACCTGGGCAATCAGAATGATCTGTGGACGCACGGGTGTGGCCTGAAAACGTCGAAGAATTCCTGTTTCTCGATAGGAGGCCAGAATAATGGTCAAGCTTAAAAGGCCACTGGTAGCAATGATCATGGCTGTATAAGCCGGTACCGAGATATCTACAGAACCATACCCTCCAAAGAAGGGTGTGGGTTTATTGCCATAAATACTACCAAATAAAAAGAGCATCATCAGGGGAAAGGCCAGGGTGAAGAATGCTGCCATGGGTTCGCGGAGAAATAATTTCATCTCGGTCCATGCTAATTTTAGTAAACCACGCATGATTACCTCCTTTTGAATAAATTCGAATATCGAATTTCGAAATCCTAAACAAATTGAAATTACCAAATTAAATTTTATTCTCGCATCTCTCTTCCGGTCAGGGTTAAGAAAACATCTTCCAGATTGGCCTGTTCGGTACGCAGGTCGCTAAATAGCACACCATGGGTGGAAAGTGCATTGACCACCTCCACCACAAGACGGTCGCCCTGCCCGTATACAATAAAACGATCACCAATTTGCTCTACCCGACTCACACTGGACAACTGGTGCAATGGCTCAGGATCAAAGGCACTTTTAGTGGAAAAAATTACCCTATTCTCTGCTCCCAGACTCCGAATTAAATTTTCAGGGGTATCCAGTGCCACAATTCGACCATGATCGATGATCGCGACTCGATCACAGAGCCGTTCAGCTTCTTCCATGAAATGGGTGGTGAGAAAGATCGTTTTGCCACGATTTCGAATGTCACGCACCAGGTCCCACATAGCATGACGTGCCTGTGGATCCAATCCAGTGGTTAATTCATCAAAAAACACCAGTTGAGGATCATTGACCAGGGCCAGAGCAATGAACAGGCGCTGCTTCTGACCGCCGGAAAGCTTTCCAAACGGTGTGTTACATTTGTCAGCCAAACCTAACTGTTCCAGTAAAGTTCGCCAATCTGCAGAACAATTGTAAAACGAGGCAAAGAGATCCATAGCTTCCCAAACTTTCAGGCGCGGTGGCAGGGCTGATTCCTGCAATTGCAGACCAATGAGTTCCCGAAGCTCATATCCTTGCTTGTGTGGATCCAGCCCCAGAACTTGAATTTGGCCTTTTTCTGGCCTTCGTAAACCTTCGATGCATTCAATGGTGGTGGTTTTGCCAGCCCCGTTGGGTCCCACCATACCAAAAATTTCTCCTGCATAAACTTCAAAGGAAACCTCGTCAACGGCTACGATTGAGCCATAAACTTTTCGTAAATTTTTTACCTGTATGACTTTTTTGTGAGACATGTTATTATTCTCTCTGCTTACTCCAACTTAACCAACTATGAAATCAAGTTTGAAATCATTTAAACAATGCATGTTCAGTTATTTTTGCCTGCTGGCCTGTTTTAACTGCTCCTGTACTATTTTAGCAAATTGGCTGTCTGGTTCAATTTTTAAAGCCTGTTCTAAGTAAATTTGGGCCCTTTCCCATTGATTTTCCTGGATATAAAATCTTGCCAACCAGAGAAGAGCTTCTGCATGTCCCCAGTCAGGAAGACGTGGGTCTTCCATTTTCTGTTTTTCAAATAAATGAATCGCTTCCTTCATTTCTTCAATAGCTCTGA
>CAZMEG010000340.1:0-4599 GCA_964565205.1 uncultured Cytophagia bacterium | reverse complement strand
ACTTTTCTGGCGGATTTTCATGATTTTTCGTTGTTGACACACATCTTACCTCTGGATTCACTAAGCGGTGCAGGGCAGTTTCAAGCACAGATTTCCGGGCCCAGAGATTCACTCACAGTGCTTTCCAGCTTTAATATTTTACATACCGACCTAAATCGTATCCGGGTTACTCGCTGTACAGGTGATTTCCAGGGGCTTTTTTTAAAAAACAAATCCAGGTTTAACTTTGCCGGTACACTTTCCAATCTTAGCTTCCTGCAACTGGATAGTCTGAATGCCAGCATTAAGGTCAAACATGAGGATGATCTAACCGATTTTGTTATTAAATTAGACCGTCAATCAAGTCCTATTGCCTACCTCCGGTCTTTTTTGACTCAAAATAAGGAAAGTTTGCGTCTGGCAATAAAAGAGCTCAATTTCAATATTATTGACCAGACCTGGCGGCTGGGCCCATGGGAACCCGTGTTTATCTACAAAGATTCTTTGATTATTATTGAAAATTTAATTTTACAGAGTAATAAGCAACAGTTTAGACTGGCGGGAACCTATGATTTTAATGGATTGAACGATCTCAACCTACAACTGAGACAATTGGACCTGGCCCAATTGTTTCAATTTTTCACCGGGAAAAGTCAAATAAGCGGACAGGGAGATTTTCTTCTGCATTTAAGGGGCACTGTCCAAAATCCTCGATTTACCGGTCAACTGGTGGTGGCCAATCCTGGCTTTTATGAGCTTTCTTATGACACATTATGGACTGGCTTTCAGTATCAAGATCAAATCTTTACTCTAAATACACAAATAAAACGCCGGACGGAATCAGAACGTTTACAAATTAAGGGTGAGATTCCTCTGCAACTAAATTTACAACCTTTTCAACTAAAGCTTCCGTCACAACCTGTTGATCTGGAAATTATGGGTAAAACAATTCAACTGGATAAAATTCAAAAATTTATTGCTGCCAGAAGAGGCCTGTTGAATGGGATCGCTCTAAAAGCTCCATTAAATTTTTACTTAACCATTACCGGCACACTGGATGCTCCGGTGATGACCGGCCAATTGTTAAGTGAAAATGGTCAATACAGTCAGGTAACTTATCGTCAGCTTCTGCTTACTTTAAATTATTTCGAAGATCGAATATTCTGGCGTGGACATTTGCAAAAAGACAGTGAAGAGAGTCCTCTGGAAACCAGTGGTTTTTTCCCTGTGCATTTTTCTCTGGTTCCCTTTGAACTGGAACCTCTTGAAGAACCCTTGCAAATCAAACTAAGTACTCGAACTCTGGATATTTCCTTCTTGCAGGCTTTTACTAAAAATCTGCGCAATATAGAAGGAAAATTAGTCTGCGATATTGTCCTCGGTAATACGCTGGATGATCTCACCGGGGTGGGTCCTATTCGAATCATCGATGGGCAATTTGATCTACCTGAACTGGGCACACGGTACAAAAATATAGACATGGTGCTGATCCTTAACGGTCGTGAAATGAATATTAAAGAGTTTTCCATGGAATCCGACGGCGGCAAATTATATGTTAAAAAGGGAAGCCTTTCTATTTCAAAATCTACTCCAGAGAACTTCAAAGCCACTTTGCGGGCAAGTAATTTTCCTCTAATGAAAAACAAAAAAATGCATGCCAGGGTCAATGCATTGATTGAACTTTCAGGCAGTATTCAGCGACCCCAATTTTCCGGGATAATTACAGTTTTAGAATCACGAATTTTTTATCCTGCCTGGTTCGAGGAAGAAGAAATTGTACGATTAACCGAACAACCGTTCTTTGTGATACAGGAAGACACTGTCAAAAAGGATACTTTAGCAGGCGCCTTAAAATTTCGCCGGAATAAAATCAAGGAGAGTTTACTCAAAGAAACGGCACTCTACAAAAACGCACGCGGAGAATTGACCATTTATTTCCCTCGCAATACCTGGATTCGCAGCAATGAAGCCAACATTGAAATTGAAGGGGATCTCGAACTGGTGAAAGAAGGGGAGGATTTTGTTCTGTTTGGCACTCTTTCTGCTGTACGCGGTTATTACACGATCCTGGGTAATCGATTTCAAGTAGTGGAAGGGACATTAGTATTCGATGGGGATCCTGAGTTGAATCCTTCCATTCATATTACCGCCAGAACGATTCGCCAGGTAGAAACCAGAGAGGGGAAACCGGATAAGAAAGAAATTAAAGTGGTAGTGACCGGTACGCAAAAATTCCCGCAATTTCAATTTTTTCTGAATGGTCAGGAAGCCGAACAACAGGACGTGCTATCCATACTTATTTTTGGTCGGAGTTTTGACGACCTTACCCTGGGTGAGCAAAGTGGTATCGTGGGGGGCCTGAATTTGAAAAGCCAGGCCACCAGTTACTTAACCGGGCCCATCTTAAATGCCGTACTGGCTAATACTCTTGGCAAAGAACTGCAACTGGATGTATTTCAAATTGAAAGAGGTAAGAGTCTTTCAGAAACCAAACTTCGTATCGGGAAATATGTAACTCCTGACGTTTTTGTTAGCCTCAGCCAGGATTTTGGAGCAGAAGGCACCCAAACCGTAGAACTGGAATATGAAATTCCTAAAAAAATCCTGTTTTTTAACCTATTTTTGCAGGTATTAAAAGAACGAAAAGGCGAAACCGGTATGGATGTGATCTGGAAAATTGAATGGTAAGCCCTCAAGCGACAACAAAAAAGTCATATTATTTTGCTTATGCGTTTGCGTTAAGCTCGAAAAAAGCTTTAACTACTCTAAATCAAAAATTCTTTTCAACGCTATATTAATTTTTTGCATTATGTTCTCGTCAAGCGTTCCCCGGATTTTAACCAACCTTTGTCGATAGTCAATTGGACGAGTTTGCAGGCAGTCCGCAACGGATCTCTTTGATAAGCCATTAATTGAATCAGGAACGATTTCAACGTTTGTAATAATTCGCCCTTTTTTCTCACTCCACTCAGTTATAGGTACAACCTGAATTACCGGAACTCTGGCATTGTAAATGTCATTTGTTACAATAACACAAGGACGCGTCTTACCTGTTTCAGAACCAAGCGTTGGATCAAGATTAACATCAATGACCATGCCACGTTTTAAAGGCTTCACTCCGGCCACTCCGAAATAGCAGATTGTGTTAGCTCTTGAAGTTCTTGATCCTTTTCATAAATCTTCGCGTACAACTCCGCACTTTCTTTCAATCTTTCTTGCTCCAGTTCTTTTTTCAGTTTTTCTAAAGCAGTACGAATGACCGAACTCTTATCTTTAAAGCCATACTTTTTATATTGCTTTAAAAATTCTATATGAGTTTCTTCAAGGCTGAATTTGGCCTGAATCATGATGCACTCCTTTTCTCACTTATTTTATGTACTTATTTTATGCCCTAATTATAAGAACTAAATATTAAAAAATCAAGATAAGTTTTCCCAATACTGTGTCTGTTTGTTTGTTAAGACCAAAGAACCGGAAAGGTAAATTTCAGAAAAATACTTAAATCCACGAAGTCACTTACTGCATCGGCTTCAGCAATCATGTCCATTTTAGCAAGTGTTTTGGGAGGCATTTGGGGTCACGCCGAAGGAGTTTGTAAATCAAAGCGAACTTAAAATCCCAATTCGCCAAATCCCAAACCCAAGGCCATAAGGCATTTTAATAGGCTTAACTTTTTGCGCAAGGGGTAAAGATAGATTTAAATGCAAATTACTGCTACTTAAAAGCGAAGACCTACCGGTAGAATAATTTCTTTCTTTGCATATCATCGAAGTAATAGTAACTTATGGCTCTTTTTGAACGGGCCTACTTTTAAGCGATAAATATAAACGCCTGAAGCGGCTAATTCCCCATTATCTTTTCGACCGTCCCAGGTAATCTGATAAGTACCAGCTGATTTATTTTCCTGAACCAGTGTACGGATTTTTTCTCCAATAATATTAAATATTTCAAGCCGTGCAAAGCCATCCGAGGCGATGTCATAGCGTATGATAGTTTCAGGATTAAATGGATTAGGGAAATTCTGGTAAAGATTAAAATCTTCAGGCAGCGCATGGATTGCTTCCTCCCCAACCGAGGTGGCGATATCCGATGTTGAAAAAGAAAAAGTAGCGCTTTTGGTCCGGGCTGCATTTTGATCTTTTGCAATGACCCTCCAGAAGTATTTCCGTCCAGGTTCCAGACCATCTACAATAGTGTAAAAAGTATCGGGAGTTTGCGTGGTTAAAATCAGATCGGTAAAATCAGAATCGGGGGACACAAATACTTCATATTCAACGGGATCATCAGAATCCGGATCCATGGTGGGATCCCAGATTAAATCAAAATTCAAAGTATCTACTTCAGCACCGTTAGCAGGTTGTAATAAATTAAAAATTTGTGGCGGATTATTTATTACCACAAGACTATCCTGAATATCCAGATTTGGTAGAAGGTCAACAAAAGTCCCGGCGGCGGCCATGGCAGAAAACTTTAATTCCAATTTCGAACTATCCCCTGCTGAACCGTTAACTGCAAAAGTAATTTCCAGAACATTAAAATTACCACCTACTCCATTAATATTGGCGCCATTAAAAACAATCTTACCCTGGTCAACTTTACTATCATTCACAAGGCCGGTGA
>CAZMEG010000339.1:2948-4622 GCA_964565205.1 uncultured Cytophagia bacterium | reverse complement strand
TCGATATGGCGATTTTTCCCAGACGTTTCACTCCCACGGGCTTGGGAAATCTTTTAAGCAGCTTCATGCTGCCTTTGGCGAGGTGATGCGAGAATTTCAAAAGACCCGGGCGGCGAAAGAGGAACATTTCCGGTACTTACAAACCATTTTACAACATGTGGGTATCGGATTGATTGCTTTTCAACACACCGGAGAGGTGGAGCTCATCAATCGGGCTGCCAAACGGTTGCTAAACTTCACACAGCTTAAAAATATCCAGGAACTTTCGCCATTAAATTCTGAACTGGTAAAAACCTTACTCAATATGCGATCCGGACAAAAAGCTCTGGTTAAGATTCAGGATAGAGATGAGCAGTTGCAATTAGCCCTGTTTGCTACCGAGTTCCGAATGCGGGGTAAAAATATGGTTCTGGTATCCATTCAAAATATCCACAGTGAACTGGAAGAAACCGAGATAGAAGCCTGGCAGAAGTTAATCCGTGTACTGACCCACGAAATCATGAATTCGGTTACCCCCATTGCTTCACTGGCTTCAACCGTTAATGAGCTACTGAAACAGATTTCCGCCACAGACAGTTTATCCTCCAGAGAACGAGCAGAAGTTCTCAAAGATATTTGTAGTGGATTGCAAACCATTCAAAAGCGAAGCGAGGGGTTAATGCATTTTGTCGAGGTCTACCGGAATCTCACGCGCCTTCCCCGACCCGATTTCAAAATCCTGTCTGTAAAAGAGCTTTTTGGCCGCCTGGAACAATTGATGCGTCCTCAGATGGAAGCCCAGGGAATCACTTTCCAAATGGAAGTGACTCCGGAGAATCTGGAAGTCATGGCCGATGCAGAGATGATTGAACAGGTGCTGATTAATCTGTTGAAAAATGCCATGCAAGCCCTGGATAACCAACCGGGGGCTCAAATCAAATTGCTGGCCAAATTGAGCTCGAGAGGCCAGCTTTTGATGCAGGTAATTGATAACGGACCCGGTATTCCAGCCGATGCACTGGACAAAATTTTCATCCCTTTTTTCACCACCCGAAAAGAAGGCTCAGGAATTGGATTAAGCCTTTCGCGTCAGATCATGCGTTTGCATAAAGGCTCGATTTCGGTGCAATCCACACCTCATGTGGAAACCGTGTTTACGTTACGGTTTTAGCCAGAATGTCAGTTTCATTTACTCTTTAAGTTGAAATAACATGATAAAATTTTTATATTATTTAAAATTAATTGAACAGGAGTTGTACAATGCAAAAAACAGCAAAAAAATATTATACACCGGAAGAATATCTGGCTCTTGAAGAAGCTGCGGAGTACAAAAGCGAATATTACAAGGGTGAAATTTTCGCCATGTCGGGGGCTTCTATCAATCACAATCGAATTGTTATGAATTTATCTACTGAATTGAACACCGCATTACGAGATACCAAATGTGAAGTATTTATGAGCGATATGCGCCTATGGGTTGAGGCCGTTCAACTTTTTACTTATCCGGATATTGTTATTTTATGTGAGCAGCCACAATTTTATGATGATCGCGACGATACCATCACAAACCCTTTTATCATATTTGAAGTACTATCAGAGTCTACGAAAAATTATGATCGCGGAGAAAAATTTGAGTTTTATCGATCTCTTCCATCATTTCAAGAATATATCCTGGTGGATCAATACAAAGTACAC